>NZ_CAWPIM010000067.1:0-186353 GCF_963888245.1 Vibrio sp. B4-6 | reverse complement strand
TATGCAATGAGTGGGAGTTTAATACTTGAGCCAAGACGAGAAAGAGCCTTCCCTAGAGTCGTGAAGAAAAAGCCAAGCCGATACTCTAGAAAATACAATGCCGCTCACCTTAAGTGAACGGCATTAGAGCAATTGAGCTCCGTTCTAACGATTATTTTAGGATCGCGATTATCTTAGAACTGTGACAGCTTATCGTAGCGCGAGTCTTTTAGTACATCCTTGACGCGTTTAAGATTTTCACGAAAACCAGAGCCACGGCGCAGGGTGAAACCAGTAGCCAGTACATCAATTACCGTCATTTGCACCACACGGCTTGCCATGGGCATATAGACGTCAGTATCTTCAGGTACGTCAAGAGAGATCGACAATGAGCTTGCTTTGTCCAGCGGTGAATCTTTTGCCGTAATAGCAATGACAGTCGCGCCATTTTCGCGCGCAAGATTGGCGATTTCCACTTGGCTTTTAGTACGACCTGTATGCGAAATCAAAACAATTACGTCATTATCGGTACAGTTGATACAACTCATGCGTTGCATCACGATATCTTCAAAACAAGTGATCGGAATGTTAAAGCGAATAAATTTGTTTTGGGCATCTTTTGCTACAGCAGAAGAGGCTCCTAAACCGAAGAAAGAGATCCGTTTTGCTTGTGTGAGTAAGTCAACTGCACGGTTAATTTGCATTGGATCCAAGCTGTTTTTAGCCACATCCAAACAAGCCATAGTCGATTCGAAAATCTTATGGGTGTAGGCGTCTGGGCCATCATCTTCTTCAACATTTCGGTTTACATACGGAGTTCCGTTAGCAAGGCTTTGCGCTAAATGAAGCTTAAAGTCGGGAAAGCCTTTGGTGTCGAGTCGTCGACAAAAGCGGTTTACCGTTGGTTCACTGACATCGGCCATTTTGGCGAGCGTCGCAATACTTGAGTGAATCGCGGTTTGGGGCGAAGCCATAATTACTTCGGCGACTTTACGTTCCGACTTGCTAAAGTTTTCCAGATTTTTTTGAATTTTTTCTAATGTATTCATAGTGTTCACGCGGGCGAAGAGAACAACTCGTTGGTTTTACCCGGTCGCCCTTTGGGGGGATTGGAAATAACACATTTCCAAAAAGGTAAGTTAAACCAACGCCATGCAATGAGTATAAACCTAGGATGTAGATTTCCGTAACAATTCAAGTTAACAATTGATGAGAACATGACAAGCCTCAAACAAAATTTCATGAAAACTACAGAATTTAGATTTAAATCGATGATTAATGGAAATTTCCAGCTCATTAATGATGTATTAGTTACAGCAAAAAGAAATAAATTTTCAATTCGCTGTAACTTACAGGGATTCTAGCTGATGATTCTTTGAGCAAGTCGCTCAATTTTGGCCATCAAATTAGGGGCTAGCGTGGCAATATGTCGCTGCTCATCTAATATCGAGTGCAAGATAGCATGTGTCGTTAGCGGGTTGGCTAGTACCACGCGGAATACGATGGTATCAAGCTTGTCCCAGCGTTCTGGGTTTAAACGGGTTCGAGAGACAAATGAACGCCCCGTTTCCCTTTGTTTTTTCTGCACAAACTGGGTGATTTCATTTAGCAACGCGTTCAGTTCTGCTTTTTGATTGGGCAAGGCTTGTTGCAGTGCTTGGCGAACGAAAGCAGGAATATAGCGATAGGTTAAAAGACACAGTTCGGGTTCAGAAATCAGCTCAAAATCGTCTTGTTCTTTAATTAGATCGGCGAAATAGCGAGCTTTAGCTAGGCTTTGGTCAATCAATAATTCGTAGCCAGGGCGACTAATAATGTGCATGCTAGCGTACACCAACATGGCCATACCTGAACGAGAACCTTCTAACGTATGGCTGCCTAGATCTTTTGAACCTTTCCGCAAAATATACTGCGCATGGTGCTCAATTGAATGCATAGCATCAGGCTTTTTGAATAGTACCATGCCTGCACCCATAGGGATGTAGAGCTGTTTATGTGCATCAATCGTGACGGAGTCAGCCAACTCAATACCATTGAGTAAGTGTCGGTGATTATTCGACATTAATGTTGCACCGCCCCAAGCGGCGTCTACGTGAAAATGACAACCTTCTTGCTGGCAAATATTGGCGATATCTCTTAAGGGATCAATGTTGCCCGTTTCTGTTGTTCCGGCGACGCCAACAACCGCAAAAGGTTTAATTTTCTGGCTTTTTAGGTGTGCCATTTTGGCTTTCAAATCTTGTGGGCATAAGCGGTTGTTGTGGTCGGTTTTTACACAAACCAAGCCTTCTTGGCCGATACCCAATACGTCAGCGGCTTTCTTTAAAGAGTAATGGCCACGATCAGACACTAAAATGGCTAACCCGTGGTAACCATAATGACGCATGGCTTTAAACAGCCCCTCTTTTTCGACGCCTTGGAAATCACCATCGGCTTTCAAAGCATTATTACGAGCCACCCACAATGCCGTGATATTGGCAATTGTTCCGCCAGAGCAAAATGCACCGAGCGAATGATTAGCGCTATGCATCCATTGGCTGTAAAAAGCGTCGTTTTTTTGATAGATCAAACGATGCAACATACCCAAAACCTGCCGTTCTAGCGGTGTAAACGCTTTTGACGTTTCAATTTTGACTAAGTTTTGATTCAGCGCAATCATGATCTTTGATAACGGCATCAAAAAATATGGCAGTGCAGATGTCATATGACCAATAAAGCTAGGAGCCGAGGTATGCACTGAATGAGCGACTAAATTATCCAACAAATGCTGAGTATGTTCTGAAACGAACTCCGGTGACTCTGGAATTTGCGGATTAGAGAAATCTTTTTCGATCTCTTTGAGTGGTTTTTCTTCAGCGACAATATGTTCACGCAAGAAGAGGTTCAAATTGCGCGATAGCTCTTGGTCTATTTTTGTCAGTGTTGAATCGGGGCCTTCGGGCACAGTGAAGATCCGTAACAAGCTCTCGAAACTCACATTTGCAGTTTTTTGTTCTGATACCATACAGCTTCGTTATTTTGATTTTATGGAATGCGAGCGGCACAATCTAAACGAAAACGGGACAGTTGTCCCGTCTTAATTCGGCTAGAGTAGAGGCGGCGACTAGTTACAGACTTTCTTTTCGATCAAGGCGATGGCATCGTTATATTTATTCAAGGCAGCTTCGATCTGCTTCGGATGACTGAGCAATTCGGCTAAAGCTGAACGTAATTCATAGTTTTTTTCGTTAGGCTTTGCTTGGCGATCTTCATAGGTGATTTTAGCAATGTGGCCGAGATCATCACTGCGTGAGGCCAATACTTTAATGTCGTGCTGTTCTAGTTTTAACCAAGCTTCTACAGGTTGCGAGGTGGCGACTTTAGAAGGATCGTTGCTTAGGTAATAGTGGACTGCCGCACGGCTTAATTCAAAGTGATGCTGGCGTCCTTGCAGAAACCATTGGCTAACTTCAGTAAGTTCAGGATATTGCGCGGTCGTTAAGTCTGCGAGATCACTATACCAATGGAGAGACGCGTCGACATAAGCGTCATATTTTTCGGATAAGCATTGGTTATCAGCAGCGAGAGCAACATTCGCTGAAGTTGAGAGCAGTAGGGCAACGAGAACACGTTTCATAAATCTTCCTTTGGGCTTTGTTATTGTGTGGGAGTTTTCTACTCCCTATTGTTAGTTTAAATGAAGGCTAGAGTGATTCCTGAGATCTAGCCTGCAAGTGATACAAAGAACAGCATAAGAATAGGCACCAGTAGGCTGAGAATAAACCCACTGACAATCGCGATCGGTACGCAACGAACCCCGCCAGTTGTCTGGATCACGGGCAAGGTGAAATCCATCGCGGTTGCACCAGCATAGCCGATGGCAGAGCAAGGTTTGGTTCGGATTAGCATGGGGATCATCACTAAAGCAACCAGTTCTCTAAGTAGCTCTATCATGAAAGAGGCACCACCATAGACTGGGCCGAAAGCATCACCCATTAAAATCCCGGCAAGTGAATACCATCCAAAACCGGAAGCCATGGCTAGTCCTCGATAAATTGGGATATCAAGAATCATGGCCGCAATGATCCCCCCAATCCAAGAGGTCAATATAATGACTAATGCGATGACCATTCCGTATTTATTGAGCAAAATTTGTCGTAGGGTTAAACCACTATTTCTCAACTGAATACCAATAAAGAAAAGTAATACGAACAAGATCCATTCACTGGCGGTGCTCACCCAACTTAAATCGAATCCTAATACAACCCCAAGCGCCAATCCTCCACCGACAACCACAATCAGCTTTACGGATTCTAACGCCATGCTAGATAGTGGCAGTTTTGAATGGTTCGCATCGGTTTTTATGGGTAGAAATTTGTCAATAAAAGGCAAGACCAATAAGTTGCAAGCACCAATCATCAAGAAAAATACGGTGGTAAATTTGAGTATCAACTGTAGGTTACTGCCCAAGTTATCGAGGGCTGCCAAGCTTAAACCCATCAGAAACAGAATGACGTAAACTAACCAAGACGTGGCTTTATTTAATGCTGCTAGCCACTGTTGATTGGCAATAGAAAATAGATACCCCACTATTAGTGGGGCAAAAATAAATAACATCCCTGAGAACATCTCATCCTCTGATTATTTTGGGTTTAGAAGCCGCTTGCGTTGATCACATCATTGAGTTTTGATTTGAATTCAAGCTCACTAAGGTTACTTAAGTTGTATAGCACCTCAGCTCCGGTCGCATTAATTTCGACGTCATGCTCTTCAATCTCTTCATCTTGACGACGAAACAGTAAAAGATGGTGAGCAATACGTGCCACATCAAGGTAACTGACTTCGTGAGAAGATGCGACTAAAGATTGATTTCCTGCTACTTCAAGGAAATCTGAGTCGAACCCCCAACTTCTTAACACAAGCTGACTGGTTTTTGAACATCGCGACTGAAAAATCTGTAGGGCGATGTCTTGATCGAGATAGTTGCCTTTCTCAAGATATAAATGATATTCGTGTACAAGACAAAACAAGCCAATATCCGCAAGTAGACCGACAAGTAAGGCTTTTTCTTGCTCTAAATGTTGATATCGGCTTGGTTCTAGTTGTTTAAATGCGTTAGTTACCATCACCATGGTTGCGCCAAGCTCTCGCGATATGGCGGCGCTATTAACCAATATTTTATTGCATTCTTTACTTAAGTTTACGGAGTGCTTTAACTGCTCAATCGCTTGGGCTGTTACAATGTCGCGTACTCGTAGTATGCCTAAGCGTGATACAGCCGTGACTAAATCCGTACAGGTAATATTTCGACGATTAAAGACAACAGAGTTTGCTACGCGTACTACAATTGCAGTCAGTCCGGGATCTTCAAGTAGACAATCGGCGACATCTGAAATTTCAGTAGATTCTAATGTGCATAAGCGCTGTATTTTTAGAACAACATCAGGAATAGGAGGAAGTGAAATTTTTCCTGTGCTGAGTGAGTGTTCAACCAATTGAGAAAATTCACTTTCTAACCCTTGGATGAGCATTTGATGATGATCTGGAAGCCAGTAAAAAGATAGATGATTCATAAATTTGTGCTCAATCTGTACTGAAGGCATTTTACCGTCTGCTAACCCAAATAAGCAATCAATTCACCATCAATCGCATTAATTTGTTTTCTTGATGCATTAATCTTAATACGTTAATGGAAAGCGTATGTGTCAAAAAAATTTATTCATAAACACAATGATGTGATTTCTATCTCATAACTCTGCGCAGATATGTCTATTGATGTGATGTATGCCCAGACTTATTTTGTATCGTTAACTATGATAGTACCCATATTAAGCAAGCTAATACTAAACTACTACAAGCTTGTTACTAACTTACTCTTTTTATTCGCAAAAATACGCTGCTATCTGGTGATCACTATTAATCGGGGAACTTGATTAAGGATCAATGGATATGATTGAGCATGCATTTTTCAATTACGTTATTAAATTTGGCGCATTTCAAAAGCGTTCAATGTTTGGCGGTGTTGGGCTTTTCCAAAAAGAAGCGATGTATTCACTGATTAGTGAAGAGTCTGTTTTTATTCGTGGAGGTGAAGAGCTCGATGATGCACTTACAAAATTAGGCTGCGAAAAATACAAACACGTTAAAAAGCAGACCACAGCAACCGTTAATTATTATGATATTACTGAGCTTTTTGTGAGCAATCATGAGAGCCTAGATTCGATCATTGAACGTTCCATTCGCTATTCTGTTGAGCAACGTAGCTTTCAAAAATCCTCTGCAAGCCGTCGACTACGTGATTTACCAAACATGCAGTTAACGTTAGAGCGTATGGTTAAAAAAGCGGGCATCAATGATGTGGAAACGTTCATGCGCTTAGGTGCTCCTACGATATTTTCTAAAGTGAGAAAAACGTACGGTAGTGACGTCGATGTAAAACTACTGTGGAAGTTTGCTGGTGCGATCGAAGGTATTCATTGGAAATTGCTGCAAGAGCCTCGCAAGCGTCAATTATTAGAAAGCTGCTCATTACGCTAACAGTTTTGTAGCACTGTTATCAAATAAATAAAGATAGTTATCAAATAAAAAGCCGAGTCTTACGTCTCGGCTTTTTATTGTATTTAGCTTACATCTAGAACTTAAAACGAGTCGTAAACATCAGTTGATCGCCGTAAGCATCATTGATGCGAGCCTCGGCACCGAGAGAGAAAAGTTCTGTAGAATGAAAACGGGCATAAACAGACGCAATCCAGTCATCATTGTCATCGATAGAAACAAAGCCACCTTTGCCACCAACTTCCAACTGTGGTCCAAGCCATTGACGTACGCCAAGGTTTAATTCCATTCCTGTATCGGCGCTTTTATTATCGCGGGTATCTACGAGGCGTAATAGCATTTCACCCGTGAAGTCAGCCCAGTTGTTAATAGGAGCATGAAAGCCAAAACCTGCGGCTGCGTCAAAATCACCTTCAAACTCAGAGTCTATACGACCAATAACATGTGCATTTGGGTGAATTGATTTGCTCATCGCAGCACCAAAGGTGACTGGACTTGCTCCAATACGAGCTTCGATATAGTCGTAACTAAAATTGCTCATGACGGATGGGCTATTTCGGTCTATTTCTGCCAGTGTTTGGCCTGAGGCTAGCAGCAAAGCGGCTGCAATGATTGTTTTACGCATAGTCACTATAAACCTATATTTTTAGTTTATTTCCATGGTCAGTCGCGGAATGCCCGCGGTGACATTAAAGAATTTAGACATCATAGTGCATAGATTGACATTGTCGCCATTAAAAAGTGTCATTCTTTTGTTGTCTTCGCAAAAAATAAGCAAAGACAGTGCCATTTCTTCGTTAGGATATTTTATTCACCAAAACTGATGCGGTTTTGTGCGATCGCATTGAAGATTTTCTCGGCATCCAAGACTCTAGCCCAAGGCATTAAATCTGATTCGTTTTCAATCATATATTGTGTTAATTGATCTTTGATAACATCGCGAAGTTTGTTCCCATCCCAAGGTTTGGCTACATAAAAATGTAGGCTGGCATGATTCACCGCTTCTACGGTGTCTTCTAGCCCTGCTTGGCCTGTTAGTAGTACTTTGCGTGTATGTTGCGTCTCTTCATTGTGGCTTAATTCAATTAAGAAACTAATGCCTGTTTGTTCGGGCATAATGTGATCGCACAAAATTAAAGCCAGCTTGATATTTTGAGCTTGGTGATCGGCAATCACTTCTTTTGCCTCTGCAACAGATTCTGCGGCTTCTAAGATAAAAAACTCTTCAAATTCGTCGAGGTCTTGTATGACGCTGTCCAATACTTCACGTTCATCGTCCACGCATAAGATCAAAAATTTGTTCATGATATTCTCCTTAATCATCAGCACGACAAGTTATCGACTAACTGGCAGCCATACCGTCATTGTCGTGTATTTATCCTGTTCAGATTGAACATCGATCCAACCTTGATGCTGGTGGACTATTTGTTGGCAGACAGAAAGCCCAATACCGAGTCCAAAGTTACCTTCTTTTTTCGTCGTGTAATTTAATGTGAAGATACGCTCTTTCTGCTCGTACGGGATCCCACGACCATTATCCGTGAAACTGATGGTCACAAAAGATTGATTACCCTGTTTTGCTAATGTGGTTGCAATGTGCAGTACGCCATTGGCTGGGAAGGCATCAATAGCGTTGGAAATGAGGTTTGTCCATACTTGTTGTAATGCAATCGGCTGACAGGTAATCAAAGGTAAGTCGGCATACTCTTTCTCGACTTTGTGGCGCTTAAGACGATTTTCGAAAATAACCAGAGTGTCTTCAATACCTTCATGAATATTGACCTTGTGCAGCGCTTCATCATCAGGGCGAGCATACCCTTTAAGGCTTCGTACCATATCGGCGATGCGTTGTGCACAAACATTGATAGAACGAAGTGTACTACCAGTTAGGAAATAGTTTTCTAATTGTTCCAGTGTTTCTAACGTTTTTTCGGGATCGTGCTTAGCCGATTGTCGGAGCGCAAGATCATCATCTAGATTGAGTTTGACCAATTTTTTTGCGATCAAACGATGATGAATTTCATTTTCTATGGCTTTAGCGCGTGCCCGCTCTTCTGATGTAGAAGTAGGTTTGGCTGAAAGTGCATTCCTTAATAGTTGGCTGCCTTTATGTTGCAGATTTTTATGTTCAGTCTCTTGGACTAAGTGCTCAATCTTGTCTGACAATGTTTCGGTTCCACGTAAAATTGCGGCGACAGGATTGTTTAGTTCATGAGCGACGCCTGCAACAAGCTGACCGAGCATGGCCATTTTTTCCCGCTCGATTAATTGCTGATGAGCTGACTCAAGTGATTCGAGCGTTTTTTGTAGTTGCAATTTAGTGTTAATACTGCGTTGTAAGCGGCGGTTAAAATGGCGGAGCAGCAAGTTAGTAAATAGGGGTAATAGCCGAGTATCCGAATGCATGACTTTTGCAAACACATCTCGGTCTAGTTTAATCACATCGGTTTTAGTCAGGGTGACGGCAGTAGAAAAAGATTTCTCACCAGTCACAAAAGACATACCACCGACAATGTTGCCTTTTTTGTGGCGAACCACTTCTCTTTGTTGCCCTAAATCATCTTTTTTATACAGGGCCACTTCACCTTCAGTGATGAACCAAAGAAAGCGGTTCTCTTCTCCCTCTTTGGTAAGAAAGTGATTAGTGGAGTATGTACGGCAGGCGCGAGTTTCATCTTCATTTTCAAAAAATTGGTGTAAAGCACCAATTACTTGCTCAGCCAGTTCTGTATCAGAAAGCTTGTGGTAATCGGAGATAAAACCATCTCGATAACTGCGCATTTTATTATCGATGTGCGCGCGTAAGATGCGCTGTTGATCAAGTATTGTGCTGTAGTTGAGAATGTTGTCTTTATCATGATCTAAGATGTAGGTCGTGAGCTCTTTTTGGACGGTTTTATAGAGCACGTTATTTTGTAGTGGTTTAGTGAGACAGTAATCTAATCGCCCCTCATTGACGGCGGTGAGAATGGCTTGAATATCTTGTCCGCAGCTTATCAGCACTTTCCGCGCTGAACGCGTGTGGATTGATTTATCGAGTTGAGTCAAAAAATCCGCACCATCAAACTGCTCATGGTGACTGGCAATGACCAATGCAATCGTTTGTTGCTGTTCGTGCAAATATTCTAGGGCTTGCTCAGCTTCATCTATGGTGTCCGCTGTATGAAGATCAAATTTAGTGGCGAATGGAGCTAACTCAGCTCGCAACTGTTCTGTGCTGATTGGGTTATTGTCTAAACAAAGTAGTGCGTAATGGTTCACACAAGCCTCTACTGTCATCGCTGTTTTGACTACTGTAGCAAGTATTACGCAGTGGGTTTGAGAGCTAGGTTTTAGAATTTCTCATCACATCTTAGCAATACTCTGACCTAACTCCATGTTTTGGTTTTCAATTGTTTACGGTAGACTGGGTAAAATCTTCAGGAATGGAACACTATGAAACAGTTAAAAATCATTGGTGCGGTTGGTGGTGCTATCGTCTTAGCGGCATGCTGGCCGTTGGCTGTCGGGCAAATCGGTGAAAAGGTGATCACTAACGGTATTGCAAATATCTCTTCAGGTTCAATCGAGGCGGATATTGTCAGTTATAAGCGCGGTTACCTTTCATCAACCGTGCAAACCCGCTATCAGATTGCAGATAAAACGCTCAAACAACAGTTTGTTGCCGATGGTTTACCGACCCAAGTTCTAGTCAATAGCGAGGTTAAGCATGGCCTGTTGAGTTTAACAGCAACATCCGTTATTGCTGATCAAGAAAATCTACCATTGACGATGACCAGTATCACGCAGTTGAATGGCAATACTCAATACACTGTGGCGCTAGACAGTTGGCACTACCAAAGTGAAGATGGCGAGATGACGTTCTCGACAACGCCCGCCACATTGAAAGGTGATATTTCGGTGCTAGGTGAAATCACTTATCAACTGAATGTTCCTTCTGTTGAGTTGGATTTTACCAGTGGTGAAAAAATGATGCTTTCACAGCTAACTGGTCAAGGTATAGGTAAACAAGATAAAGGCTTCTGGCTAGGACAACAGTCATTGGCGTTAGCAAAAATTAATCTTGTTGATGGCCTAGGTGAAAATACGCTGAGTATGGACAACATGCGTTATTCCTTTGATTCGGTATTAAAAGGAGAGCCTTCTCGTTTTGATAGTAATCACTTGATTGAGATGGATAAATTAACTTATAGCGAAGGCGAGGTGAAGGACCTCAATCTTGATTTTACCTTGGGTGATTTAGATGGTGACGCTTTTGAGAAGCTCTCAACGCTTTACCAAAACAGCCCAGAACTTTCTGATGAGGACATTCAGCAAGCACTACCTTATGTGCAATCATTATTCGAGAAAGGTTTTTATCTATCGATGAATAAAATGGCGCTAAAAGTTGGCCAAGGTGAGTTTGAATCAAACTGGAAGATAGCGGTTCCTGAAGGGACAAATAATGTGGTGCAAGATCCGAGTACCATTTTACCAGCCTTAACCGGCCACATTGATACCTTCATTTCTGACCAGCTGGTTGAAGATTTTCCTTTTATCCAGCAAGGTATTGATGAGCTTGTTGTGATGGAAATTATGCAGCAAACCGATCAAGGATATCGACTCCAAGCTGAACTGAAAGAGGGCAACTTGGAATTTGAAAATGGCAACCAAATGCCGCTATTGACACTATTACTTCCGGCATTGATGCGATAGCGAACGGCGCTCAAGCAAACGATTTCGCGAGTTTTAGCAATCAGTAAGAGAAAAGAGCCGATAGAAGCTCTTTTCTCGCTTTTTATCCACATCAAAAAGTGGTATTAATCACATTAATTGTCGATAGCAGGAGCAAGGAACTCATGGAATCAAATCAAGCGGGCCCAGTCTATAATTTCAGCGCAGGCCCTGCAGCCTTACCTAAAGCCGTGATGGAAAAAGCGCAAGCCGAGTTTATTAACTGGCACGAGCTTGGCACGTCCGTTATGGAAATTAGTCATCGCAGTAAACCTTTTATTCGCGTTGCTCAAGAAGCGGAGCAAGATCTGCGAGATTTGCTTAATATCCCGAGTAATTACAAAGTATTATTTTGTCAGGGTGGAGCGCGCGCTCAGTTTGCGGCGGTGCCTTTAAACTTATTAGGCGATGCGACTAAAGCGACCTATATTGATGCGGGTTACTGGGCTGAAAGTGCGGTCAAAGAAGCGAAGAAATATTGTGAAATCGATGTTTTCAACGCCAAAGTGACCAAAGAGGGCAAAACAGCGGTATTACCAGCTAGCGAATGGAAAATCGATCCTGAGTCGGCTTACGTGCATTTTTGTCCGAATGAAACGATAGATGGTATTGAGATTAATGATTTACCAGATACAGACAAACCGATTGTAGCTGATATGTCATCTACGATTTTGTCGCGCCAAATAGACGTCTCAAAGTACGGAGTCATTTATGCGGGAGCGCAGAAAAACATTGGGCCAGCGGGGATCTGTATTGCGATTGTTCGTGATGATTTGCTTGATTTAGCCAGTGATGTGCTACCGACTATATTGAATTATAAAGTGCAAGCTGAACAAGATTCTATGTTCAACACGCCGCCTACGTTTGCGTGGTATTTGTCGGGTCTCGTGTTCAAGTGGCTAAAAGGGCAGGGTGGTGTCGCGGCGATTGAGAAAATCAACCGCGAGAAAGCAGCGCTGCTTTATAACGCAATTGATGAGTCACCTTTCTATCGCAATACCATTCACCCAGACAACCGTTCACTGATGAATGTGCCTTTCCAATTAGTGAAACCAGAGTTGGATAGTACGTTTTTAGAGTTGGCTGAAGCGCGTGGTTTAGTCTCGCTGCAAGGTCACCGAGTCGCGGGTGGTATGCGTGCCTCGATTTACAATGCGATGACACTGGAAGGCGTTCAAGCCTTAGTTGATTTTATGCAAGAGTTTGAACAGCAGTACGCCTAACGTTTTTTGATGGTATCAAAAACGATATAACATAAAATACGACCTTAAAAAACAAAGCCCACTAAGTGGGCTTTGTCATTAATCGGCTAGATTGAAGAGCATTACAATTTGTCGGTTAACTCAATTGCTTGGCCAATATAGTTGGCTGGTGTCATCTCTTTCAAGCGTGCTTTTTCAGCTTCAGGTAGCGCAAGGCCATCAATAAAGTGGCGCATTGCTTCACCATCGACTCGCTTACCGCGCGTGAGTTCTTTCAATTTTTCGTACGGTTTTTCGATGCCGTAGCGGCGCATAACTGTTTGCACTGGTTCAGCAAGGACTTCCCAGTTTTTATCGAGCTCAGCAAGCAGCGCATCACGGTTCACTTCCAGTTTACTGATCCCTTTTAGCGTTGAAGTGTAGGCGATGATCGCATAACCAACACCCACACCAAGGTTACGCAGCACGGTTGAATCTGTCAAGTCACGTTGCCAGCGAGAAATAGGCAGCTTTTGTGCTAGGTGATTGAACACGGCATTAGCAAGGCCTAGGTTGCCTTCTGAGTTTTCAAAATCGATCGGGTTGACTTTATGTGGCATTGTCGATGAACCAATTTCACCTGCAATGGTTCTTTGTCTGAAGTGGCCCAAAGCGATATAGCCCCAAATGTCACGATCGAAGTCGATCAGAATAGTATTGAAGCGGGCAACGGCATCAAATAGCTCTGCGATGTAATCATGTGGCTCAATTTGTGTGGTATAAGGGTTCCACGCCACACCTAGCGATTCAGTGATAAACTCTTCACTAAAGGTATGCCAGTCGAGTTCTGGATAGGCTGAAAGGTGAGCGTTGTAGTTACCTACTGCGCCGTTTACTTTTGCGAGAATCTCGATATTGGCAATCTGCTTATATTGGCGTTCCATACGGTACGCTACGTTAGCCATCTCTTTACCCATAGTACTTGGTGATGCTGGCTGTCCGTGGGTACGAGACAATAACGGAATATCGCGATACTCTTCTGCTAAGTGACGAATCGCATCAATAATGTTGCGCATTTCAGGAAGAAGCACGGTATCGCGCGCTTCTTTGAGCATTAGCGCGTGAGATGTGTTGTTGATGTCTTCTGAAGTACAAGCAAAGTGAATGAATTCATTAACGGCGTGCAGCTCAGGAACACCCGCTACTTTTTCTTTTAAGAAATACTCTACAGCCTTAACATCATGGTTCGTTGTGCGTTCAATTTCTTTAATACGAGCGGCATCTTCTTCGCTAAAATTGTCTGCTATCGCATTAAGAAATTGATTGGCTTCATCACTGAATGCTGGAACTTCGGCAATTCCAGCAGTGGCTGAAAGCTTCTGTAACCAACGAATTTCAACAATGGTCCGATACTTGAGGAGACCAAACTCACTAAAGATACTGCGTAACGCAATCGTTTTACTTCCGTAGCGGCCGTCTACCGGTGAAACAGCAGTCAAGGCTGACAGTTCCATGTTTTTCTCCTGAATTTTGAGGTTAAGTGTGAGAGTGAATTCTTTGCGTCAATATTAGACTCGAGCTAATAAAATCTGAGCTTGTTCGATCATTTTCTTACGACCGAAGATCAGATGGCGACGCTTTCCTCCAACCTGACGCCACAAGACAGCGCAACGAATTCCTGAAAGGAGTAAGGCGCGCACTTTGTGCTGGGTTGAAGTTTGTTGAAGTATGGTAGGGGTTCCAGTGACTTGGATTCTCGGGCCAATAGGGCTGATAACATCCAAGTAGATACTGGCAAGGTTGCTGATCATCTGATCATCAAGCAAGTCAAAATGGTTGACTTGACGTTCAATCGTTTGAATACGATCGCCCAGCAGTGACATCGCATCACGACGAGCGCTTAATTTACGCTCTAATGCCATCAGGCTAATGATATAGCGAGTGATTTCACTCCCTGATGGCGTGCTATCAATACCTTTCACCAAACATTCGAGGCCAATTTTTAAGTTGGCCTCAGAGCCGAAGACATCAAGTGTATTGTTTGGATTAGTACTTAAGATAGCCGTTAGAGAAGTTTCAAACGCGTCTGAATCACAGTGACCATTTTTTGCTACGTGTTGCACTAAAGCGACAGCTTGGCAGATACCCGCAAAAGCGATGGTACGGTCATAAAGGGTGTTAGCCACGTTTATTACTCCTAAGTTGTTTAAATTCGCTGCTCAATAATTCCACCGCCAAGACACACATCGCCTTGATAGAAAACCGCGGATTGACCAGGCGTGACGGCCACTTGTGGCTCATCAAAAATGACTTTAATGTTTTCATCATCAATAGGGATGATGGTACACGCTATATCCGTTTGACGGTAACGTGTTTTTACCGTGCAGCTTAGCGTTGCTTGGATTGGTGTACGATCAACCCAGTGTAATTGGGAAGCGATCAAGCCATGAGATTTCAATAATGGGTGATCAGCGCCTTGGACTGCAATCAAAACGTTACGTTTAAGATCTTTATCAGCGACATACCATGGGTCTTCGTTACCGCCACCGCCTTTTTGGCCACCAATGTGTAACCCTTTGCGTTGACCTAAAGTGTGGTACATCAGGCCTTGATGTTCACCAATAACGAGACCTTCTGGTGTTTCAATTTTACCCGGTTGTGCTGGTAAATAGCGAGACAAGAAGTCGGTAAATTTGCGCTCGCCGATGAAACAGATACCAGTTGAATCTTTTTTCTTCGCCGTCACCAAACCTTGTTCTTCCGCAATGCGTCGAACTTCGGGTTTTTCTAAATCACCGACAGGAAATAAGCTACGAGCCACTTGTTCATGGCTTAATGTATAGAGGAAGTAGCTTTGGTCTTTGTTGTTGTCCAAGCCGCGCAGCATTTGTGGTTTGTCATTACCTTCAGGGAAGGTGCGTCGAACATAGTGGCCCATGGCGATATAATCGGCATCTAGCACTTCATCTGCAAACTCTAAAAAGGCTTTAAACTTGATTTCTTTGTTACAAAGAATGTCTGGGTTGGGAGTTCGCCCTGCTTTATATTCCTCAAGGAAATATTCAAATACGTTGTCCCAATATTCGGCGGCAAAATTAATGGTATGAAGAGGGATGTCTAACTTATCGCACACGGCTTGTGCATCGGCTAAATCTTCCGCCGCTGTACAATATTCCTCGTTATCATCTTCTTCCCAGTTCTTCATGAACAGGCCTTCGACTTGATAACCTTGCTCTTTGAGAAGATACGCCGAAACGGAGGAGTCAACGCCACCGGACATGCCGACGATGACTTTCTTTTGGCTGTTTGCGCTGCGGTTGTCTGACATTACTTAATACCACTCAATTGACTTGGTCGCAGATTCTAGCAGAAAGATTTTCGTCGCGACAGATCCGAGACAGCAATCACACTTCTATCTGGTTTAATTGGCGTCGTATCTGTCAATGTCAGCCGAAATTAGTTTTAGAATTCTACAATGGCTTATGGCATAGTGCGTGCCATTTTAAAGCGTAATAAAAGGCCACAAAATGCAAGATGACAATCAGATTATGGATGACGCGTTCCTCATCGAAACAGTAGAGAATCAACTCGCGGACGGAAATCCGTTAAAGGTCAAAGAAACCTTGATGCGCTTGATGATGACAGGTCACTCAAGGGAGGATGCCGTTGCCTCTATTGCTTGTGCGCTTGCAATTGAGATTTTTGATGTGATGAAAAACGAAGGGCAATTTGACCTAAAACGCTATTCAGAGCATTTAGATAGGTTACCTGATCTCAGCTTTATGGAAGGTGAATAAAAATAATTAAGAGCAAACGTTTGCTATAGTTGCCTTAGTTGCCGCGCTAATGGGTGCGCGGTAGAATCGCGCATCTTTTTCTCCTCTACTCAGACTGACGTTATGAAATTTCCTGGCCAACGCAAATCAAAGCATTACTTTCCTGTTCATGCACGTGACCCACTTGTTATCCAAGCACAAGAAAATAAAAAAATGTCACGTACACATATTATTGGTATTGACCAGACCTTGGTGGATATAGAAGCGAAAGTAAATACTGACCTCATCGAAAAATATGAGCTTAGTAAAGGCCATTCGTTAGTGATTGACGATCAGAAGGCCGAAGCGTTGTACACTGAGCTCAAACAAAATGGTCTGATTACTAACGAATATGCTGGGGGAACGATTGGCAACACATTACACAATTATTCGGTGCTGGCAGATGATCGCTCAACGTTGTTAGGTGTGATGAGTCAAGATATAAAAATTGGTAGCTACGGTTATCGTTATTTATGTAATACATCAAGTCGGATGGATCTGAATTATTTACAAGCGGTCGATGGAGCGATTGGGCGCTGCTTTGCCTTGATCACAGAGGATGGAGAAAGAACCTTTGCTATTAGTGAAGGGCAAATGAACCAACTTCGCGCAGAAAGTGTTCCAGAAAAAATATTTAAAAGTGCTTCAGCCTTAGTATTGACTGCTTATTTAATTCGCTGCAAAACTGGTGATCCAATGCCAGAGGCAACAATGAGAGCGATTGAATATGCTAAGAAATATGATGTACCTGTTGTTTTAACCTTAGGTACTAAATTTGTTATTCAAGATGACCCTCAATTTTGGCAAAATTTTTTGCGTGATCATGTCACTGTTGTTGCCATGAATGAAGATGAAGCCGAAGCATTAACCGGGGAAAGTGATCCTCTTGCAGCGTCAAATAAAGCTTTAGATTGGGTCGATCTTGTATTATGCACCGCAGGACCAGTCGGTTTATTTATGGCAGGATATACTGAAGATGCAGCGAAACGTGAAACATCGTTGCCACTATTACCTGGTTCTATTGCTGAATTCAATCGTTATGAATTTAGTCGCCCAGCATCAAAAATAAGTTGTGAAAATCCGATACGTGTTTATTCTCATATTTCACCGTATATGGGTGGGCCTGAGAAAATTAAAAATACTAATGGTGCGGGAGATGCGGCGTTGTCGGCATTGCTGCATGATATGGCAGCCAATAAATATCATAAAGAGAACGTCCCTAATTCGAGCAAGCATCAGAATAACTTTTTAACCTATTCATCCTTCTCGCAAGTTTGCAAATATTCCAACCGTGCCAGTTATGAGGTGCTAGCCCAGCATTCACCTCGTCTGTCACGTGGTTTACCTGAACGTGAAGACAGCTTAGAAGAAGCGTATTGGGAAAGATAAAAGATTAAAATAATAAAAAGGCTCCGTTAGGAGCCTTTTTATTTGCTAAAGAGTTATTAAATCTCGAATTCTTCTAGAGATTTACCTGCATCAAGTTGCTCTTGAATTGCAGAAGGTGTGCGACCTTGACCTGTCCATGTTTTTTCTTGGCCATTGGCATCAAGATATTTGTATTTTGCTGGACGAGGTGCGCGTTTGCCTTGAACTTTAACTTTGTTCTTAGTTTCACCAGAAAGTGCAGAAATTAATGCGCTTACATCAATACCGTCTTTGGCAATCTGTTCTGCAATCGCAGCCAGCTTCGCTTCTTGTTCTGCGCGAGCAGAGCGTTCTTCTTCTTCCGCTTCTCTGCGTTCTTGAACAACGATCGTTAATTTATCTAGTGCTTCTTCAAGCTGCTCTAGAGTGAGTTCACGGGAAAAAGCGCGTAGGCTACGAATATTAAGTAGAGTTTTTGTTAATTCAGACATGACTATTCCTATTTGATTTAATTTAGTCGACACAGCAATAATAAACTGCTGAATTGGTACTTACAATATTAGATTCAAATATTAATGAAAATTTAATAGATAAATAAAAATCAAAAAAATATGAACTTGTTAATGATGAGCTAATTTCATACATAAGTAGTAGTATCAAGAAGATCATCAATGATTTTTAGATAGACTTATAATTAATGTTTTTTATTATAATCTTCGTGATATTCATTGCACCACATTATGAAAGAAGTCTCAATGTTTCTTAATGAATGTGACCAATAATTGATGCACTTTGATGACATGATCGGTTGCAATGCATTCGTTGTTAAGTACAATGTCATTTACCTAAAGCGAAGTAAGACATTTATCATTGTTAAAATGACTTAATAACGGTGATTTATTGTACTTTCTTTGACGTAGAGGTGCGGTAGAAAATAGTAACTTCTGTTGGGGTAATGCCAATGAACAAAAGTGAAAGGTTTTATCGCCGAAGTAAGTATGCACATTAAAGCAGCTTGCTGGGGTTGTATTCGAATAGGAACAACACTGCCATAGTCTATTCTTTTTTTAAACTATGGAGCGCTACTGTAGGGTTGGGTGAAGTGTTCGCTTCCCTTTCGCTTAGTTCAACATGAATTACATGGTTACCTTAGCCTGTAATTTGTCTGCAGTAGATCTCTAACCATTTACTTACTGGTTTTTGAAGATCATGAATTTAATCGATTTTGCATCATCTCCTCTGTCGCTGTTACCGCCTCTGGTAGCATTAAGTTTGGCTGTTCTTACACGCAGAGTGCTTGTTTCATTAGGTGTCGGTATTGTATTAGGCGCGGTATTACTCGCGGATTATTCTTTTGGTAGTGCATTCAGTTATGTTGCTACTAAGGTATCAAGCGTCTTTGTTGCTGATGGCGGCATTAACACTTGGAATATGAGTATCGTCGGGTTTTTGCTTTTATTAGGTATGATGACCGCGCTATTAACTTTGTCTGGCGGTACTCGTGCTTTTGCCGAATGGGCACAAGTCCGCGTAAAAAGTAAACGTGGCTCAAAACTGCTGGCGGCATTTTTGGGTGTGTTTATTTTCGTTGATGATTATTTTAACAGTCTAGCCGTAGGTTCTATTTCTCGCCCTGTGACTGACCGCTTTTATGTATCTCGCGCTAAACTTGCCTATATCCTTGATTCAACTGCAGCACCAATGTGCGTTGTGATGCCAGCTTCTAGCTGGGGCGCGTACATTATGACGATTATTGGCGGTATTCTCGTTTCTCACGGGATTACCGAATATTCGGCATTGGGCGCGTACATGCGTTTAGTACCAATGAATTTTTATGCCATTTTTGCATTACTGATGGTGTTTGCGGTGGTGTGGTTCCAATTAGATATTGGTCAAATGCGCCAGCATGAAATTAATGCCTCCCAAGGCCGTGGATTTGACGACGCAAATGAAAACGATAGCCAAGACGCACATGAGTTAAATGAAGAGCTTGATATCAAAGAGAGCGAACATGGCAAAGTGTTGGATCTGGTTCTGCCTATCGTATTACTCATCATTGCAACGGTTTCAGCCATGTTATTTACGGGTGGTCAATCTTTAGCCGCAGACGGTAAAGCATTTGATCTACTGGGTGCGTTTGAAAACACCAATGTCGGCGCTTCATTGATTTACGGCGGGCTAGTTGGCTTGGCGATGGCTCTGTTTACCGTGTTTAAGCAAAAGCTGCCAATGAATGACATCAGTAATACATTGTGGATCGGTGCTAAATCGATGTTTGGTGCGATTTTGATCCTGATTTTTGCCTGGACAATTGGCTCTGTTATTGGGGACATGAAAACCGGTGCGTATATGTCATCTTTGGTTCAAGGTAATATTGATCCGCATTGGCTACCAGTCATCTTATTCTTACTATCGGGTGTGATGGCATTTTCAACCGGCACTTCTTGGGGAACGTTTGGCATCATGTTGCCCATTGCTGGAGATATGGCTGCGGCGACCGATATCGCTCTAATACTCCCGATGCTGAGCGCGGTGCTCGCCGGTTCCGTTTTTGGTGACCACTGTTCTCCTATTTCTGACACCACCATTTTATCGTCGACAGGCGCGCGTTGTAACCATATCGATCACGTTGCGACACAATTGCCGTATGCACTGGCTACGGCCTTGGTTTCGAGTGTCGGTTTTGTTGTTTTAGGCATGACAGCGTCAGTGCTGATCTCGTTGGCTTGTGCTTCTGTTGCATTTATCATTGTGTGCATGATTATGGCCGCTATGGCGAAATCAAAAATGACACATTGCGAGACGTTGTAGCCGTATTTTGGTTAAATGGAGTTGATAAAAGGGAAACGAAAGTTTCCCTTTTTTATTACTGGTGCACGACGGCGAAAAAAGATTTTAAAAAAGCAAAATTTTTAGTTGAAAAAGAACATCAGCTTGGTTAGTGTGGAGTCAAGACAGCAAACCAATAAGAGCTGATAAGTATGCGTAATTTTGTAATGAACATTCATCATCACCATCACCCTAAATAATCTTTCGGGGAGATGTACGCATACCCGGGAGGCAGGAAACTCCCGGTGGTTAAGTCAAAGCATTTAGATTAAAACCCTCGGGAGAACGCAAATCTCCCGAGGGTTTTTTCATTTTGCTTTAACTCAATTCCAAATACATTCAATACATTGCACAGGGAAATTGTCATGCAAACACAACGCCTAAGAATTGCCATCCAGAAGAAAGGCCGCTTGAGCTCAGAGTGCCAAGACTTACTTAAAAAATGCGGCGTGAAATTCAATATCATGGGTGAGCGTCTTGTCGTTCACTCTCTCAATATGCCGATCGACCTACTGCTAGTGCGTGATGACGACATACCCGGGCTGGTGATGGACGGTGTGGTTGATCTCGGTTTCATTGGTGAGAATGAACTGGAAGAGGTGCGTTTAGAACGCTTGTCGCAAAATAAGAAAAGTGAGTTTGTTTCACTGCGCCGTCTTGATTTTGGTGGTTGCCGCTTATCCATCGCGATCAATAAAGATCAGCAATACAACGGTCCTCAAGATTTGGCGGGTAAACGCATCGCCACAACTTATCCGCAGCTACTCAAAGCGTACATGGATGAAAAGGGCATTGATTTTAGCACTTGTGTGCTCACAGGTTCTGTTGAGGTTGCGCCACGAGCTGGCCTAGCCGATGCGATTGCTGACCTTGTTTCTACCGGCGCAACATTAGAAGCGAATGGTCTCAAAGAGGCTGAAGTTATCTTCCAATCCAAAGCAACACTCATTCAGCGTCAAGGTGAATTCAGTGAAGATAAGCAAGCATTGATTGCTCGTTTATTGACGCGTATGCAAGGCGTGATTCAAGCCAAAGAGTCCAAATACATCATGCTGCATGCCCCGGTTGATCAATTAGAAGCGATTAAAGACTTACTTCCGGGAGCGGAAGACCCAACAGTGCTGCCTTTATCGGCGGAGAAAAATCGCGTTGCAGTACATGTGGTCAGTACCGAGAACCTATTTTGGGAAACCATGGAGCGCCTAAAAGCATTAGGGGCGAGTTCTATTTTGGTTTTACCTATCGATAAAATGATGGAGTAACGGCGATGAGAACTGTCGTTTGGCAATCGTTGAGTGAAACTCAGCAAGATTCAATTTTAGAACGCCCGGCCATTACTGAAGGAGCCAATGTCACTGCTGCCGTGAGCGCCGTGATTGCGCAGGTAAAAGCGCAAGGTGACCAAGCGTTAATTGAGTTAACTGAAAAATTTGACCGCGTGAAACCGGATTCAATTCGCGTCTCAAGTGGTGAGATTGATGCGGCGTGTGAGCGTCTTTCTGACAAGATGAAACGAGCGCTTCAACAAGCTTATGAGAACATTACTAAGTTCCATAAAGCACAAAAGCTGCAACCGATCAAAGTGGAAACGCAGCCGGGAGTGGTGTGTGAACAAGTCACGCGTCCAATTAATACGGTGGGCTTGTACATTCCCGGAGGCAGTGCGCCTTTACCTTCTACCGTATTAATGTTGGGTGTTCCTGCACAAATTGCAGGGTGTCGTAAAGTGGTGCTCTGCTCACCGCCACCGATTGCGGACGAAATCCTCTACGTGGCCAAGCTGTGTAACATTGATGAGGTGTACAACATTGGTGGTGGTCAAGCGGTTGCAGCAATGGCTTATGGGACTAAATCCGTTGCTAAAGTAGACAAAATCTTCGGCCCCGGTAATGCCTACGTGACAGAAGCAAAACGTCAAGTGAGCAATGATTTTCGCGGTGCAGCGATTGATATGCCAGCGGGTCCTTCGGAAGTGTTGGTGATTGCTGATGATACGGCCGATGCCGATTTCATCGCGGCTGATCTGCTTAGCCAAGCTGAGCACGGACCTGATTCACAAGTTGTGTTAGTGACCCCTTCAGCGGTGATTGCCGATCAAGTAACAGATGCAGTGCAAAAGCAGCTAAAAAGCTTATCTCGCGCCGCCATTGCAGAAAAAGCCTTGGCTTCTAGTTTGATTATCATTGCTGAGTCTTTGACCCAAGCGGTTTCTATCTCGAACTACTACGGTCCTGAGCACTTAATTGTGCAAACGCGGAACCCTCGTGAGCTGTTGCCGTTACTTGATAACGCTGGCTCAATTTTCTTAGGTGAGTGGTCACCAGAATCAGCCGGTGACTACGCTTCGGGTACCAACCACGTTTTGCCAACATACGGTTACACGCGTACTTATTCTAGCCTTGGTTTAGCTGATTTTAGTAAGCGCATGACGGTGCAAGAACTCAGCGCAGAGGGCTTACAAGGGTTAGCGCCAACCGTGGTCACAATGGCAGAAGCTGAAGGATTGGATGCACACAAACGTGCGGTCACCATTCGAGTCGAAAAATTGCAAAAGGCGAAAAAATGATGGAAAAACTGGCTCGTAAGCAAATTCAAGCACTAAAACCTTACTTATCGGCTCGCCGTATTGGCGGCAGTGGTGATGTGTGGCTCAATGCCAACGAATCGCCATTCAATAATGAGTACAAAACCGATTTTGTACGTTTGAACCGTTACAGTGATTGCCAACCCAAAGCTATGATCGATGCGTATGCGGCTTATGCCAAGGTACAGCCAGAGCAGGTGTTGACCTCACGCGGTGCTGATGAAGGGATTGAACTTTTGATCCGCGCATTTTGTGAGCCCAATCAAGACGCTATTTTATACTGTCCGCCGACTTATGGTATGTACGCGATTAGCGCTGAAACGTTCGGTGTCGAGCGTAAAGTTGTGCCATTAACAGCGGATTGGCAGCTCGATCTGTCAGCCATTCGTGCCAATTTAGACAGCGTGAAGTTGATCTTCGTTTGTAGTCCTAATAATCCAACCGGCAATTTGGTTAAGCGCCAAGATATTATTGCTTTGCTGGAAATGACTAAAGACCGCGCTATTGTCGTGATGGATGAAGCCTACATTGATTTCTGTCCAGAAGCCTCAACCGTTGATTTATTAGCGCAATACTCGAATCTGGCGATTTTACGCACCTTATCCAAAGCGTTTGCGCTTGCAGGTTTGCGCTGCGGTTTTACCTTGGCCAGTAAAGAGCTGATTGATGTGCTGCAGAAGGTAATTGCACCTTATCCCGTGCCAATTCCGGTAGCAGACATTGCCGTGCAAGCGTTATCGGAAGCTGGGCTTGCTCGTACCAAATTCCAAGTGTTGGATCTCAATGCAAACCGTGCTTACTTACAAGCAGGGCTGTATATGGTGCCCAATTTAACTGTGTTTGAAGGGTGGGGAAACTACCTATTAGTGAAATTTCCCGATGGTGATGCGCTGTTTAAAGCCGCTTGGGATCACGGCATTATTTTACGCAATTCTCCGATTGAAAATTGCGTGAGGATCAGTATCGGTAATCGCGAAGAGTGTGAAAAAACACTCGCTTTTATTCGCAATTATTATCAGTAATCAAGCACCATAAATAGCCCAAAATGAATAAGAGCCAGTCGTTTAAGTGACGTTACTGGCCAATAGAAAAGGATATTCCAGTGAGCAAACAGCAAAAAATTCTCTTTATTGATCGTGACGGAACCTTAATTGTTGAGCCTCCGGTCGATTTCCAAGTTGATCGTTTAGACAAACTGAAACTAGAGCCGTATGTGATCCCAAGCCTACTGGCTTTGCAGGCTGCGGGTTATCGGCTGGTAATGGTCACCAACCAAGATGGGCTGGGGACGGATAGTTATCCTCAAGCGGATTTCGATGCCCCTCATGCGATGATGATGGACATTTTTCAGTCCCAAGGAGTGATCTTTGATGATGTGCTGATTTGCCCGCACTTTGAAAAAGATAATTGCTCTTGCCGCAAACCCAAACTGGGGATGGTTAAAGAGTATCTGCAAGGAGGCAAAGTCGATTTTCAGCAATCAGTGGTGATTGGCGATCGAATGACCGACCTGCAACTGGCTGAAAATATGGCGATCCGTGGTATTCAATATCATCCGAAAAGTATGGGATGGCGTGAAATAGTTAAAGACTTAACCGTGAAAGCGCGCAGCGCCGAAGTGGTAAGAACCACTAAAGAAACCGACATTAAAGTTGCGGTCAATTTGGATGAAACGGGTGGTAATCAAATTACAACGGGGTTAGGTTTTTTTGACCACATGCTTGACCAAATCGCAACCCATGGTGGTTTTCAATTGAAGTTGAGCGTCAATGGTGATCTGCACATTGATGATCACCACACCATTGAAGATACCGCATTAGCACTCGGGCAAGCCTTAAAAGAGGCATTAGGCGATAAGCGTGGCATTGGTCGTTTTGGTTTTTCGTTGCCGATGGATGAGTGTTTAGCACAATGCGCGCTCGATCTATCGGGTCGCCCTTATCTGAAATTTGAGGCCACCTTTACACGTGAGCAAGTGGGCGATCTCTCCACTGAAATGGTATATCACTTCTTCCGTTCATTAACCGACACTTTGGCCTGTACGCTGCATCTCTCATCCAGTGGTGAGAATGATCACCATATTATTGAAAGTTTGTTTAAGGCTTTTGGCCGCACATTGCGCCAAGCCATTAAAGTGGAAGGCAATGAACTACCTAGCAGCAAAGGAGTACTGTAATGTCGTCAGTCCGCGAAGCGATGAGTGATAACAGCAGCCAGCCGCAAAAGGTCGTCATCATTGATACAGGCTGCGCTAATGTGTCTTCCGTGAAATTTGCCATCGAACGCTTGGGTTACCCAGTCACTATTTCAAAAGATCCTGATGTGGTGTTGACGGCAGATAAGCTGTTTTTACCCGGTGTCGGTACGGCAAGTGAGGCGATGAAAAATCTGCAACAGCGCGATTTAATCACCTTGGTGAAACAGGTTGAAAAGCCACTGCTCGGCATCTGCTTAGGCATGCAACTGTTAGGTCAGCTGTCAGAAGAAAAAGGACAGCAAGCTAACGATCAAGCTAATGACATTGTTGAATGCTTGGGGTTATGTGACGGCGAGGTTCGCCTGATGGATACAGGCGATTTACCACTGCCACATATGGGTTGGAATACGGTCAATGCCGAAAGAGGCCATCCTCTGTTTAAAGGCATTGAGCAAGGCGAATATTTCTATTTTGTCCATAGCTACGCCATGCCCGTCGGTGAATACACGATTGCTGAATGTGAATACGGCAAGCCTTTCACCGCGGCGCTGCAAAGCGGTAATTACTATGGTGTCCAATTTCACCCAGAGCGCTCATCCAAAGCCGGCTCGGCACTGATCAAGAACTTCTTGGAATTATAAAAGGGAATTAGCAATGATTATTCCAGCATTAGATTTAATTGATGGCCAAGTGGTTCGCTTATTTCAAGGCGATTATGGTCAAGTTACCGAATACAAAGTGGACCCTGCAGAGCAGTTTCGCCTCTATCATCAGGCTGGAGCTAACTGGTTGCACCTTGTCGATTTAACGGGTGCAAAAGATACCTCAGCCCGACAGCTTGATCTGATTGCCAAACTGCTTGCCAGTACCCCTGCCAATATTCAAATTGGTGGCGGTGTGCGTAGTGAGCAAGATGTGGTGGATTTATTAAATGCGGGTGCGCAGCGCGTGGTTGTCGGTTCTACGGCCGTAAAACAGCCTGAATTAGTCAAAGGATGGATGGAAAAGTATGGCGCAGAAAAAATTGTGCTAGCGCTAGACATCAACATTGATCAAGACGGCACACGTAAAGTGGCCATTTCAGGTTGGCAAGAAGATTCAGGTGTAACGATAGAAGCCTTGATTGATGATTACCTAACGGTTGGTTTGACGCACGTATTGTGCACTGATATTTCCCGCGATGGCACACTAGCCGGTTCTAACGTTGAATTGTATATCGATTTATGCAAACAGTACCCACAAGTACAGTTTCAATCCTCAGGTGGTATCGGTAGCTTAGCGGACATCAAAGCCTTAACAGGCAGTGGCGTCGCAGGCGTGATTGTCGGTCGTGCCTTATTAGATGGTAAGTTCACCGCTCAGGAGGCATTCGAATGTTGGCAAAACGCATAATTCCTTGTTTGGATGTCCGCGATGGACAAGTAGTGAAAGGGGTGCAGTTTCGCAATCACGAAATCATTGGTGATATCGTACCGCTTGCAAAACGCTACGCCGAAGAGGGTGCGGATGAGTTGGTATTTTATGACATTACCGCGTCGAGTGATGGCCGAGTGGTGGATAAAAGTTGGGTTGCGCGTGTCGCGGCAGTGATTGATATTCCATTTTGCGTCGCGGGCGGTATTAAATCTGCCGAAGATGCTGCACGAATTTTAGAATTTGGTGCAGATAAAGTCTCCATTAACTCTCCAGCACTCGCTAACCCACAGTTGATTACTGACTTGGCGGATAAATTTGGCGTGCAATGTATTGTGGTCGGAATTGACTCTTACTTCGATCAAGAAACGGGTCAGTATCAGGTCTATCAATTTACTGGCGATGAGACGCGCACCAAAGCAACACAGTGGCAAACTTGCGATTGGGTACAAGAGGTACAAAAACGTGGTGCGGGTGAAATCGTATTGAATATGATGAACCAAGACGGCGTGCGTAATGGTTATGATCTACAGCAACTCCAGAAGGTACGTGCTGTGTGTCGCGTGCCACTTATCGCTTCTGGCGGGGCGGGAACGATGGAGCACTTTGCGCAAGCTTACCAACAAGCTCATGTCGATGGCGCGTTGGCGGCATCGGTTTTTCACAAGCAGATCATCAATATCGGCGAATTAAAACAATATTTACAAGCAGAAGGTGTAGAGGTAAGACGATGAGTTTTCAAGTATCGAGTGCGGTTGCACTTTCTGAGCGTATTGATTGGAACAAAGTTGATGGCCTTGTTCCGGCGATAGTGCAAGATTTTCAATCAAGTCAAGTGCTTATGATGGGTTACATGAACCAAGATGCGTTGCAAAAAACCGCGCAAACAGGCCAAGTGACGTTCTTTTCTCGCAGCAAACAGCGCCTTTGGACCAAAGGAGAGACCTCTGGTCATGTGTTACAGTTGAAAAACATGGCGCTCGATTGTGATAATGACACTTTATTGGTCAAAGTGAATCCCATTGGGCCAACGTGCCATACTGGAACCACAACCTGTTGGGATAACGATGCACAAGAAGAGTCTCAAATGGTGTGGCTTCATCAGCTTGAGCAGCTATTGGCTGCCCGCAAGAGTGCCGACCCTGATTCCTCTTACACCGCTAGCCTTTATGCCCGTGGAACAAAGCGTATTTCGCAGAAAGTGGGCGAAGAGGGCGTTGAAGTTGCGCTTGCGGCGACGTCGGGCGATAAGGCGGAGTTAGTGTGTGAGTCTGCTGATTTGATTTATCACTTATTGGTGCTATTGCAAGACCAAGGATTAGCGTTGAGTGATGTGATTGATAAGCTTAAAGAACGCCATAAATAAACACAGTGAAGCCTCTTAAATAAAGAGGCTTCCGTTTTTGAGAGCGGTGTTAGAGGGTAATTTCTTTCCACTCACCGGGTTGTAGATCGCCTAAAACAATGTCGCCCATCGCGTAGCGCACTAAGCGCAGTGTTGGAAAGCCAATATGCGCTGTCATACGTCGTACTTGCCGGTTTTTACCTTCAGTAATGGTAATCGCAAGCCATGTGGTTGGGATTTGTGCGCGAAAACGAACCGGTGGATTACGTTCCCACAAGGTAGGCGGTTGCAAAATCTCAACCTTGGCAGGCAGCGTCATGCCATCTTTTAGCGCTACACCTTGGCGCAATTTATCTAAATCGTTTTGAGCGGGTTCTCCTTCTACTTGAACCCAATACGTTTTTGGTAATTTTGACTGCGGCTGCGTTAGTCTCGCTTGCAAGATGCCGTCATTGGTGAGCACCATTAAACCTTCGCTGTCTCTGTCCAAGCGACCTGCGGCATACACCTCTTTTACGGGAATAAAATCAGCGAGAGTTTTGCGCCCATCACCATCGGTAAACTGGCTTAGCGTATCAAAAGGCTTATTAAAGATGATGACTTTTCGATCAGCAAGCGATACTCGTTTTTTTACCTCTTCTGCAGATGAAGAGGAACGGGCGGTTGAACGCTGATGTGGATCGCGCCGTTTAAAATGAGAAGAGCCTGAGGGTTTTGATACTGATGAAGAATCACGACGCAAGCGGGATGACATGTTAACTACCTTGCAAAAATGTAAATGAAGTGTGTTTGAAAGTTTTCTGAACTTTGGATTTAAGCTATGATTTGCGCGCCCAGAAACAGGATTGACGCACAAGATAATAGACTATTATCCTAGTTTTGTTTAATTATACTCAACCCATGCTATTTGGATTCAGTATCAATAAAGGGTTTGGGTGTATACGTATTTTCACTCAATGACTAAAATCGGATAACGCTCAACGACATTCGATTCAGTTTTTGAAAGAGTGACGCTATCGTGTTCAAGTCGCGAGGATGCTAACCCACTTGACACGGACAATCACACAGCGCTGTTTCATCCAATGGTGCTGCTAGAACAAATAGGGAAATTTTTCATGCCTACAGAAAAACCTACAATTATTTATACCATCACAGACGAAGCACCAGCACTGGCCACTTATTCTTTATTGCCGATTATCCAATCCTTTACCGCCTCGTCAGGCATTAGCGTTGAAACCCGCGATATTTCACTGGCTGCGCGTATCCTTGCCAGCTTCCCAGAACATTTAAAAGAAAATCAACGTGTAAGTGATGCGCTTGCCGAATTAGGTGAACTGGCGACCAAACCAGAAGCGAATATTATTAAACTGCCTAACGTTTCGGCATCGGTCCCACAATTGAAAGCCGCGATTAAAGAGTTGCAGGAAAAAGGTTACGACCTACCAAATTATCCTGAAGAACCAAGTGCCTACGAAGAAGAAGCGATTAAAGCGACTTACGATAAAATCAAAGGCAGTGCGGTTAACCCAGTGTTGCGAGAAGGAAACTCCGATCGCCGCGCACCATTATCAGTCAAGAATTATGCGAAGAAAAACCCACATTCAATGGGCGCATGGTCACCGCAATCCCGTTCACATGTTGCCAGCATGCAAGACAAAGATTTCTATGGAACAGAAAAGTCAGTCACCATTGAAGGTGACACTAAGGTCAAAATTGAGTTTGTCGGCCATGATGGCTCGACTAAAGTCTTAAAGAAAGAGTTTGCGCTGCTTGATAAAGAAATTATCGATGCTTCAGTTTTAAGCAAAAAAGCGTTAGTTGAGTTTTTCGAGCAACAAATCGCAGCAGCGAAACAGCAAGATGTGCTGCTTTCCTTGCACATGAAAGCAACCATGATGAAAGTGTCTGACCCAGTCATTTTCGGCCATGCCGTTAAAGTGTACTACAAAGACGTATTTGCGAAGTATGGCGCGTTGTTTGACTCATTAGGTGTTGATGTCAACAATGGCCTAGGCGATGTTTACGCGAAAATTCAAGCATTGCCACAAGCACAAAAAGAAGAAATTGAAGCCGCGATTCAAGCGGTTTATAACACGCAACCACCGCTTGCTATGGTCGATTCTGACCGAGGTATTACTAACCTACATGTCCCGAGCGATATCATTGTTGATGCGTCAATGCCAGCAATGCTGCGCGCTTCTGGTCAAATGTGGGGGCCAGATGGCAAGCAACAAGACACCAAAGCACTGATCCCAGATCGCTGCTACGCTGGCGTTTATCAAGCGGTGATTGATTTTTGTAAAAAGCACGGCGCATTTGATCCCACCACGATGGGCAGTGTGCCAAACGTGGGCCTTATGGCGCAAAAAGCTGAAGAATATGGATCGCACGATAAAACCTTTATCCTCGATGCAGCGGGTTCGGTACGTGTTGTGGATACCTCCGGCAAAGTATTGCTAGAGCAAGCTGTTGAAGCTGGTGATATTTTCCGCATGTGCCAAGTGAAAGATGCACCGATCCAAGACTGGGTGAAACTGGCCGTGACTCGTGCCAGAGCTACTGGTGTTCCTGCGATTTTCTGGTTAGACGATCAGCGTGCGCATGACCGCGAATTGATCAAAAAAGTCAACGTCTACCTTGCTGATCATGATACGGCCGGCTTAGATATTCAGATCCTATCACCCGTTGAAGCGACTCTGTTCACACTTGAGCGTCTCAAAGCGGGTAAAGATACCATCTCAGTTACGGGTAACGTACTGCGTGATTACCTCACGGATCTATTCCCCATTCTTGAGCTCGGTACTTCGGCTAAAATGTTGTCGATTGTTCCCTTGATGAATGGCGGTGGCTTGTTTGAAACAGGTGCTGGTGGCTCTGCGCCAAAACACGTTCAGCAGGTTGAGAAAGAAAACCACTTGCGTTGGGATTCGTTAGGCGAGTTTTTGGCGCTGGCGGCGTCTTTGGAACATTTGAGTGTTGTCACTGGAAATGCGAAAGCGAAAGTACTAGCCGATGCGCTTGATAAAGCCACTGGTAAGTTCCTTGATCTCAATAAATCACCATCGCGCAGAGTTGGTGAGCTTGATAACCGTGGCAGTCACTACTATCTTGCAACCTATTGGGCTGAGGCCTTAGCAGAGCAGACGGCGGATGCTGATTTAGCGGCGGAATTCGCACCGATTGCGAAACAGCTGCAAGAAAATGAACAGGTTATCGTCTCTGAGCTGAATCAGGCACAAGGTACTCCGGGTGATTTGGGTGGTTACTATGCGCCAGTGTTTGAAAAAGCATCGGCATTAATGCGTCCAAGCCAAACCTTGAACGCGATCATTGGCGCTTAACCTTCAGTTATTCACATCTAAGCAATAAAAAAACCCGCCAGTTCGGCGGGTTTTTCATCAAATACACGTTTGGCAGCGATTATTTTGCAAGTTGACCTTCGATTGGAACAACAGCGCTAGCGTGATAACCTTTCGGCCCCTGTTCAATCTCGTAGGAAACTTGTTGGCCCGCTTTGAGTGTGCGGTAGCCTTCCATTTGAATGGTTGAATAGTGAGCAAAAATATCGGTATCCTCACCTTCTGGACAAATAAACCCAAATCCTTTGGCGTTGTTAAACCATTTTACTGTACCTGTAGCCATGCTTTACATCCCTCATTGCATTTTAGTTACTGATGTTGTTATCGAGAAACTTATCCTAAAAACGTTACCCGAATGTGAATATCAATTCAGCCGCTGCCAAATTTTTAGTCACTAATTGACCAATGTAGTCAATGATTCAGCGCAGTCAATAGGCAAAAGGTATGATACTCGACATATTTGCAAATAAATCACTTTTAAGGTTTACATTGTTGTAACGATTAAATAGGGCGTTAAGAATGAAATAGTTAAAGAAAGCAGTTGCTTTTGTTTTCTTTTTAATCAACTACGCCGTTGATAGTTCGGAATAGCAATGTTTTATTTGCAGCGATACAATTGCTGCATTAGTCTCTAAGTAAGGGTTGTTTTTCAACTGTGTCGGTAGCACTAATAACATTAATAGATTCCAACGACACAATGGTTACTGAGAGGCACACGGTTCCACTAGGTAGAGAAGCACTCTAAATACGGTCATCATGAGTAAACATTTTGAATGGGTGACTCCAGACTCAGATCTTCTGGAGAAAGAGAAGACAGCAATTAAACCACCAGCGATGTACAACGTAGTTCTCAATAACGATGACTACACGCCGATGGAGTTTGTGATTGAAATCCTTGAGCGATTTTTCTCGATGGATATCGACAAAGCAACACAGATAATGCTCAAGGTGCATTATGAAGGGAAAGCAATTTGTGGCACGTTCAGTGCCGAGATTGCAGAGACCAAAGTAGCTCAAGTTACTTTGTACTCAAGGGAAAATGAGCATCCACTGCTTTGTACTATGGAGCAAGCGTAGTCGCTTGCTGGAGCAACAAAGTGGTTCCTTAAGGAGGTACTTATGCTTAATAAAGAACTAGAGTCGAGTCTAAACGGCGCGTTCGCTCGAGCGCGAGACAAAAGACATGAATTCATGACCGTCGAGCACCTCCTACTTGCGTTATTAGAAAATGATGCAGCCAGAGAGGCCTTATTAGCCTGCCAAGCAGATTTGGATGCCTTACGCCAAGAGCTTGATATTTTTATTGATCAAACCACACCTCTTATTCCTGAAAGTGACGAAACACGTGAAACGCAACCTACATTGAGTTTTCAACGTGTGCTGCAACGTGCTGTATTTCATGTGCAATCCTCTGGCCGCAATGAAGTCACAGGAGCGAATGTACTGGTTGCAATCTTTAGTGAGCAGGAGTCACACGCGGCTTACCTACTGAAAAAAAATGACATCAGTCGCTTAGATATCGTCAACTACATTTCGCACGGCATCACTAAAGCTTCCAGCGCAAGTGATAATTCAGCCTCTTCCGACTCTTTTAGCAGCGAATCAGCTGATGAAGTCAGTTCTGATGAACGTTTGGAAAGCTTTGCCAGCAACCTCAACCAATTGGCAAAGCAAGGGTTGATTGATCCTCTAATTGGGCGTGATAAAGAGCTAGAACGAACCATTCAAGTGTTGTGTCGTCGCCGTAAAAATAATCCGCTGTTAGTGGGAGAAGCGGGAGTCGGTAAAACGGCGATTGCGGAAGGGCTAGCGTGGCGTATTGTGGAAGGTCAAGTGCCTGAAATCATTCAAAATAGCGTTATTTATTCACTGGATATTGGCTCATTGCTCGCTGGAACTAAGTATCGTGGCGATTTTGAAAAGCGTTTTAAAACCATTTTGAAACAGCTTGAAAAAGAGCAGGACGCGATTCTATTTATTGATGAAATTCATACCATTATCGGTGCGGGTGCCGCTTCTGGTGGTCAGGTGGATGCGGCTAACTTAATCAAACCTCTGCTTAGCAGCGGTAAATTGCGCTGCATCGGCTCAACGACTTATCAAGAGTACAACAACATCTTTGAAAAAGAGCGCGCGCTGGCTCGCCGTTTTCAAAAAATTGATGTGGTCGAGCCATCGTTGGATGACACCACTAAAATACTTATGGGTCTGAAAACAAAATACGAGGCGCACCATGATGTACGTTATACCAATAAAGCGTTACGTGCGGCCGTAGAGCTTTCTGCAAAATACATCAATGAACGTCATTTGCCAGATAAAGCGATTGATGTGATTGATGAAGCGGGAGCACGTTCAAGGTTGGCACCTGCAAGTCGCCGCAAGAAAACCGTTGGAGTGGCCGATATTGAAGCGATGGTTGCTAAAATGGCGCGTATTCCAGAAAAATCGGTCTCTTCTTCCGATAAAGACATTTTGCAGCACCTTGATAGAAAAATGAAAATGTTGGTATTTGGACAAGATGACGCTATCGATGTATTGAGTGAGGCGATCAAACTCTCACGCGCTGGCTTAGGTGCCGACAACAAACCGGTGGGCTCATTCTTGTTTGCTGGGCCAACAGGCGTGGGTAAAACAGAAGTGACAGTGCAGTTGTCGAAGCTACTTGGCATTGAGCTGCTACGTTTTGATATGTCTGAATATGGTGAACGCCATTCAGTGAGTCGTTTAATTGGTGCTCCTCCTGGTTATGTTGGGTATGACCAAGGTGGCTTGCTAACTGATGCTGTGATTAAACATCCACATTCAGTGGTGCTACTTGATGAGATTGAGAAAGCGCACCCTGATATTTTCAACTTGCTACTTCAAGTCATGGATAACGGCACTTTAACGGACAACAATGGACGAAAAGCGGATTTCCGTAACATCATTTTGGTGATGACAACCAACGCAGGTGTTGCAGAGACAGTGAAAAAATCGATTGGTCTTATCCAACAAGACAATAGTTTTGATGCGATGTCGGAGATTAAGAAAGTATTCACACCCGAATTTCGTAACCGTTTAGATAACATCATCTGGTTTAATCGTTTGGATGAGCGTGTAATCCATCAAGTGGTTGATAAGTTTATTGTTGAACTACAAGCTCAACTCGATGCGAGAGGTGTATCGCTAGAGGTTTCTGAGGATGCTCGTCATTGGCTTGCTGTGAAAGGCTACGATATTGAGATGGGCGCTCGTCCTATGGGCCGCGTGATTCAGGATAAGCTGAAAAAGCCATTAGCGAATGAGTTGTTGTTTGGCTCGTTGGTCGATGGTGGCACAGTGAAAGTGGATTTAGATGGTGAAGAGCTTAAGTTTAAGTACATTGGTTCTCGTGAAGAAGCGGTTCACTAATCGGTAATCCCGATGCTTATCACCTAATAACAAAAGCACGCTGAGGCGTGCTTTCTTCTATGCATTGCATTTAATCCAGTTCCATAAGTAACAAAAAACGGAGCATTTAGCTCCGTTTTTTGTTGCGTTCGAAAATCAGAGATTAACGAGCACGGAAGACGATGCGGCCTTTAGTTAGGTCGTATGGAGTCATCTCTACAGTTACTTTGTCACCAGTAAGAATACGAATGTAGTTCTTACGCATTTTACCAGAGATGTGAGCTGTTACTACGTGGCCGTTTTCTAGCTCAACACGGAACATTGTGTTTGGAAGAGTATCAAGGACAGTGCCTTGCATCTCAATTACGTCTTCTTTAGCCATTTAATCCTCTTTAGAAACTTGGCGATTTTTAACGGACGCATTCTGCCGCTAAAAGATAAATATGTAAAGTTGGGGCGTATTCTACCCTTGCCAACGTTGATTTACTAGCTTTTGATGGCGCTCAAAGCGTACTTTGTAGTTCATTGCTGGGCATTCATCAATTTGATAACCCAAATATAACCATTGTTTCTGTGTGGCTTGGCAATATTGCAGTTGAAATAAAACGCCAAGTGTCCCGAGTGACAGATCTGACTCTGGATCATAAAAGGTATAAAAGGCGCTGGCACTGTTTTGTAAAATATCCGTCACCGCAATCGCGACCAGCTGTCCATTTTGATAAATATGCAGGTATTGAGTATCTAGCCAACGACAAGCGGAAAAGGTTTCAAACTCCTGCTCGTTGGGAGGGTACATGCTGCCCTCTTTATGTCGCGCTTCAATATAGCGGGCATAGAGTGCAAACCAACCCGAATCCATGGTCGGTTTCAGCTGCCACTGAAAAGCGTGTGCCTTTTTGAGTAACCGCTTTTGGCTGGTTGATAGCTTGACTTGGTCAACAAAAACACGCAATGCTTGGCAGGAGTTACAATTGTCACAGTGAGGTTTGTAAATGGTATCCCCACTGCGTCGAAAACCATTTGCGAGTAGAATTTCATAATTCTCAGGCGATTGCATGGCGGAGTCTAAAGTCACAGCGACACGTTCTTGCCTATCTTTTAAATAGCTACAAGGGTGGTTATTGGTTAAACCGATGCGTATTTGCTGTAAATCTGAGCTCATGGTTATCCTTCATTAGGCAAGGTGATCCACTGGGGTGTAAAGCAGCGCTCATCGACAGAGCTATCTCTAAAAGATAGCAAGGATTTGAGAAAATCGTCGCGCTCTAATTCGAAAGCTCCCAATGATGCCAGATGCGGATTCATCACCTGACAATCAATCAACTGTCCACCGTGTGATTGAAAATGCTGGCAAAAATACCAAAGCGCAATTTTTGATGCATTGGCTTTGGTACTAAACATCGACTCACCGCAAAACATTTGGCCCATTTGTATGCCATAGAGCCCGCCGATCAATTTATCTTCCTGCCACACCTCAACCGAATGACAACGGCCAGAAGCCGCAAGGGCGAGGTAGGCGCTGCGCATCTCTTCATTTAGCCAAGTTTGATCTGCGGGTCTTACGTTGGCACAACTGGTAATTACCTCTTTAGTTGCATGGTTAAGGCTTATTTTATATTGATGTTTTCGCTGGAATTTTTTAACGCTTTTAGCTGGAGAAAAAGTTTGTGGGTTAAACACAGCTCGTGGAGCGGGGCTCCACCAAAGAATAGGCTCTTGTGGGCCATACCAAGGAAAAATTCCGTGTCGATAAGCATTATAAATACGTTCTGGTTGTAAATCTCCACCAAACGCGAGCAGTCCATTTGGCTCTTCTAGCGCCTCATCAGCGGAAGGAAAAGAGAAATCATCAAGCGCAAGTTGAGGAAGGTAAATAGTCATGTTCGATCCGATCTGGGTTAACCATCAAGATAAGGCCACGGAATGAGGATAGTAGGGATTTTTCAATAGTTTGCCAATCATTACTATCAGGCCATATTTGTACTGGAGTTCGCTTTTATTTTTAGATAGGCTGCAAGTACGAAGAATTTTCATTTTCCCAGAGCAAACAGGAGCTCTTTGGAAGATGCAAGGAAACACAACTCGAATGGAAAGCCTCACGTTACAACCAATAAAAAAAATTAATGGGCAAGTCAATTTACCCGGTTCCAAAAGTGTCTCAAACCGAGCGCTACTGCTTGCCGCTTTGGCAAGTGGTACGACTAAGCTAACGAACTTGTTAGACAGTGACGACATTCGCCACATGCTCAACGCACTAGCAAAACTTGGTGTGGAGTATCGTTTGTCAGACGACAAAACGGTGTGTGAGATAAAAGGTTTGGGTCGGCCTTTTAGCATCGAGCAATCCGTTGAGCTGTTTTTAGGTAATGCAGGGACGGCAATGCGTCCACTTGCGGCAGCATTAGTTCTTGGACAGGGTGAATTCATTTTGACTGGTGAGCCGAGGATGAAAGAACGTCCAATCGGTCATCTCGTTACGGCGTTACGTGAAGCGGGCGCTGATATTGAGTACCTTGAAAACGAAGACTTCCCGCCGTTAAAAATTACGGCAACCGGCCTTAAAGCTGGAACCGTGGCGATTGACGGTTCAATCTCGAGTCAATTTTTGACCGCCTTTTTAATGGCTGCGCCACTGTCTGATGGTGAAATGACGATAAACATCGTTGGTGACTTGGTCTCAAAGCCCTACATTGACATCACGTTACACATCATGGCGCAGTTTGGTGTAAAAGTGATCAACCATAACTACACTCAATTTGTGATCCCAGCTGGGCAATCGTATGTTTCTCCTGGGCAGTTTTTGGTGGAAGGAGATGCATCCTCTGCTTCTTACTTCCTCGCGGCGGCGGCTATCAAAGGTGGCGAAGTAAAAGTTACTGGTATTGGTAAAAACAGTATCCAAGGAGATATTCAATTTGCCGATGCGCTAGAAAAAATGGGCGCAGTCATCGAATGGGGGAATGATTATGTCATCGCTCGTCGTGGAGAGCTTAATGCGGTTGATCTCGATTTTAATCACATTCCTGATGCGGCTATGACCATTGCGACGACCGCATTATTTGCCAAAGGCACCACAGCCATTCGCAACGTATATAATTGGCGTGTTAAAGAAACCGATCGTTTAGCCGCAATGGCGACGGAGCTGCGTAAAGTGGGTGCAGAGGTTGAGGAAGGGGATGATTACATTATCATTACACCACCAACGTCATTACAGCATGCGGCAATCGACACTTATGACGATCATCGAATGGCGATGTGTTTTTCGCTGGTTGCACTGAGCGATACCGCAGTGACGATTAATGATCCTAAATGTACTTCGAAAACGTTTCCTGATTATTTTGAACAGCTTGCGCAACTAAGCCACTAGGCATTGAGCGTTTAAACCCAATAATGAAAAGCCTCGAATGAGGCTTTTTTTCATCAAGAATTACGATTGAACGAGAGTAAATTGCTTTGATAAATGCAAGGCAAGGTACTTGAACATGTTAAATACCGCAGTGGTATTAGGTGTTGGCAGCCCCTTGTCGTCTAAAAAGTAGTTGCCTTTAAAAACTAATACATCCTCTTTTTCTTCAACGCTATCGGCGCGCATGCCAACGATATAAGCGTCATGTTCTTGAATGATTTGGTTTGCAATAAGTAACAAATCAAATTCAGTAATAGATTGTTTTTCGCTCATCTTTTACGGTCCTATGAGTAGATGTGCGAGGATAGTGCCGTAAAAGGGTAGGTAATTTCAATGATTTCAAATAGAATTCGGCGCAAAATTCGATGGAGTGGATTCTCAAGCTTTGACCAAAGAGAGAAGTCACGTCTAAGCTTAGTCAAGAAAGCCGATTTTTTATGCAATGAGAATGTGTGACTTACGGCATATTTCATTGGATTTATTTCGCGAACTGATAATACTCACTTTAGTATGAGCGCCAAAGCACGTTTAGTAGAGTGCTGCAGCAATGAAAGTCAAGCTCACAAGCGCCACAGGACTCGATTTTAAACTTTTCAATTTAGGTTGGAAGGCTGGCGGAGAATAGGCCACTGAGCTCTGGTTGCATTTTGACCAATTATTGAGTGGTTGAATTTTATTTTTAAAAAACATGTTGATCTTCTTGTTAACTGGCTCGATAGTAAAAAAAGAAGCAATAATTTAGAACGTCATGCGATTTACTTTCGCGTAATGATTAAGGGCATTTGAGTCAATTATGGGTAAATCACTCGTTATAGTGGAATCGCCAGCCAAGGCTAAAACGATCAATAAATATCTTGGTAAAGATTTTATTGTTAAGTCGAGCGTAGGGCATGTTCGTGATCTTCCAACCGCAGGTCAAAGTACCGCTAAAAAAGCAACGCCTAGTTCTTCTTCAAAGAACCTTAGCGCTGAAGAGAAAGCACGCTTGAAAAGCGAGAAAGACCGCAGTTCGTTAATTAAGAAGATGGGCATCGACCCTTATCACGGCTGGGAAGCGAATTACCAAATTTTGCCGGGTAAAGAAAAAGTAGTGGCGGAATTGCAAAAGCTTGCCAAAGATGCCGACTGCATTTATCTCGCAACCGATTTGGACCGCGAAGGAGAGGCCATCGCTTGGCACCTTCGTGAGATCATCGGTGGCGATGAACAGCGATACAAACGAGTTGTATTTAACGAAATTACTAAAAATGCAATCCAACAAGCCTTCCAAACACCGGGTGAATTGAATATCGACGGTGTAAACGCCCAACAAGCGCGTCGTTTCATGGACCGTGTGGTGGGTTTTATGGTCTCTCCATTACTTTGGAAAAAAGTGGCGCGTGGCTTGTCTGCGGGTCGCGTCCAATCGGTGGCGGTGAAATTACTTGTTGAGCGTGAGCGTGAAATTAACGCGTTTGTCCCTGAAGAGTTCTGGGATATCCATGCTGATACGAAAACGCAAGATAAAACGGATTTCCGTCTGTTGGTTGCGCAAAAAAATGATGTAGCGTTTAAACCTGTCAACGAAGCGGAAGCTAAATCAGCGGTTTCGATTTTAGAAAAAGCTTCTTACGAAGTGTGTAAACGTGAAGACCGCCCAACCAGCAGTAAACCTTCCGCTCCTTTTATCACCTCGACGTTACAGCAAGCAGCCAGTACTCGCTTGGGTTACGGAGTGAAGAAAACGATGATGCTAGCTCAGCGCTTGTATGAGGCAGGTTACATCACTTATATGCGTACCGATTCAACCAACTTAAGTGCTGAAGCGGTTGAAGCGGTTCGCAGCTATATTGGTAGTGAGTTTGGACAAGCCTACTTACCTGAGAATCCGTTAGCTTATGGAAGTAAGCAGGGCGCTCAAGAAGCGCACGAAGCGATTCGTCCATCCAGTGTGGATGTTAAAGCCGATGATTTACAAGGTATGGAAGCGGATGCTCATAAGTTATACGCGCTAATCTGGAATCAGTTTGTTGCTTGCCAAATGACGCCAGCTCAATACGATTCGACCACTGTGAGCGTGAAAGCGGCAGAATTCACCCTTAAGGCGAAAGGTCGCATCCTTAAATTTGATGGTTGGACACGAGTTCAACGTCCAATGGGTAAAAATGAAGACCAAATTTTACCACCAGTGAAAGTGGGCGAAACGTTGTTATTGCAAACGTTAGATCCAAAACAACATTTCACTAAGCCACCGGCACGTTATACGGAAGCTGCGCTGGTAAAAGAGCTTGAAAAGCGTGGTATAGGCCGACCATCGACGTATGCTTCTATCATCTCTACCATTCAAGATCGCGGCTATGTGAAAGTGGATCAGCGACGTTTTTATGCTGAGAAAATGGGTGAAATCGTCACCGATCGTCTGGATGACAGCTTCAATGATTTGATGAACTATGACTTCACCGCGCGAATGGAAGAAAAGCTGGACCAAATTGCAGCAGGATCTGCAAATTGGAAAGGAGTCTTGGACGATTTCTTTAAAGATTTCACTGCAGATTTAGAAACGGCTGAACTGGATGAAGAACAAGGTGGTATGAAACCCAACCACATCGTGATGACCGACATTCAATGTCCGACATGTTCACGTCCAATGGGAATTCGTACAGCCTCTACAGGGGTGTTCCTCGGTTGTTCTGGTTATGCACTGCCGCCTAAAGAGCGTTGTAAAACCACCATTAACCTAGGTGACGAAGAAGGCGTCATCAATGTCTTGGAAGAAGATGTTGAAACGGCTGCACTGCGCGCTAAAAAACGTTGTCCTATCTGTGAAACGGCGATGGATGCGTACCTAATCGATGACACACGTAAAATGCATGTGTGCGGGAACAATCCGAACTGCGAAGGTTACGTTGTAGAATTCGGTGAGTTTAAAGTTAAAGGCTATGATGGCCCAGTTGTCGAGTGTGACAAGTGTGGGTCAAACATGGTGCTGAAAAATGGCCGTTTTGGTAAGTACATGGATTGCACCAGCGATGACTGTAAAAATACGCGTAAGATCTTAAGAAGCGGCGAAGTTGCTCCACCAAAAGAAGATCCTATCCATTTCCCAGAATTGCCTTGTGAAAACTCGGATGCGTATTTTGTACTGCGTGATGGCGCTTCAGGTCTGTTTCTTGCGGCGAGCAATTTCCCTAAATCTCGTGAGACACGTGCGCCATTGGTTGAAGAATTGGCTCGTTTCAAAGAGCGCCTAGCACCAAAGTATCAATACTTAGCGGATGCGCCTGCACATGATCCTGATGGTGTGGCGGCGGTTGTACGCTTTAGTCGTAAGTCAAAAGAACACTATGTACGCACTGAGATAGAGGGTAAACCCTCAGGTTGGACGGCGTTGTACGATAATGGGCGGTGGGAAATTACCGATAAGCGTAAAAACGCTAAAAAATAGCCTTTAATGTGATCAATGCGAAAAGGTAGCCTTCGGGCTACCTTTTTTTTGGCTGGAGTTTGAGCAAGTTCAACTATTCATACTATTCATGGAGAATGTGTCGCCAATATTTTGACATTCCATGTGTAAGGCAGTATTGATTAACTATCCGTGAGCGGGCGGGGTGTCGGATGTTCAGAGTCTTGTGCACAGGAGATAGCCCTATTGCACCAGCATGTTGTGAATTGTTCAGTCGGTTCAACAACTAAAATGGAGCTATTTGGTGTAATTAATATTTATGTCTTTAACCTAGTAAACATAGCGTCATAAATTCGTTGTATTTTTAATAAAAAGAGAGTGTATATAAAATTAAGAATGCATCAATAAAGTGAATAAAAATGATTAGTTAATACATTGTTATGTTTATATGTTACACCGAGCTGTAAATGTGAGCTAGGTTAGGAGTTAGCAAACTAAAGGGTTCAGACAAGTCAGAACAGCGTATTTAAAATTGTATTATTTCTTTAATTCGATAACGTATAAACAACCGATTGCATTTAGGGTGGTGAGGGAGTTTCATACAGCCCACTGCAAGTGGTCAATAAGGATAGCATCCATACATCCCCTGTAAATTAAGGTATGGAATGCAAATATAAGAATGAAATAAGGAGAATTAAAATGGCTGGTGTTTTAGGAATGATCCTTGCTGGTGGCGAAGGCTCGCGCTTGATGCCTTTAACGGAATCTCGTAGTAAACCTGCAGTGCCATTTGGTGGCAGTTATCGTTTAATCGATTTTGCTTTGAATAATTTTGTAAACGCGGATTTGATGCGTATCTACGTGCTTACACAATTTAAATCACAATCGTTGTATTTACATATGAAGAAAGGCTGGAACCTTTCGGGCATCACTGATCGGTTTATCGATTCAATCCCCGCACAGATGCGTGATGGCAAGCGCTGGTACGAAGGTACTGCGGATGCTATCTACCAGAACATTCGTTTTATTGAACTCTCTACCCCAGACCAAGTATGTATTTTTGGCTCTGATCATATCTATAAAATGGATATCCGCCAGATGCTCGATTTCCATAAACGTGTAGACGCAAAACTGACCGTTTCTGCGCTGAGAATGCCGCTGGAAGAAGCGTCTCAGTTTGGTGTGATTGAAGTTGATGAAGCCGGAAAAATGGTCGGTTTTGAAGAAAAACCTTGCAACCCTAAAGCGATCCCTGGGCACCCAGACCTTGCACTTGTTTCTATGGGTAACTACATATTCGATACAGATAAACTCTGTGCAGAACTGCGTCGTGATGCTGAAGATAATCACTCCAGCCATGATTTTGGCAAAGATATTATTCCTAAACTTTTCCCAGAAGGAGAGGTTTATGTCTATGATTTTTCAACCAATAAAATCAAAGGCGAAAAAGACACAACTTACTGGCGTGATGTTGGTACGATTGAGGCCTACTGGGCAGCGCACATGGATCTATTAGAGCATGATGCCGATTTTTCGTTGTATAACCGTAGCTGGCCTCTCCACACTTATTATCCACCGTTACCACCTGCAACCTTTGTTGATTCACACGATCGTAAAGTACAGATCACCGACAGCTTGATCTCCGGCGGAAGCTACATTCAAGGTGCGAAGATTTATAAATCGGTACTAGGCTATCGCAGTAACATCGGAGCCAACACTTTAGTGAGTGAATCCGTGATCCTCGGTGATGTTAAAATTGGCGAAGGATGTACAATTAAGCGTACGATTATTGATAAAAATGTCGAAATAGCGCCAGGTACTATCATTGGTGAAGATTTAGAACTCGATAGACAACGTTTCCATGTTTCTGATGAGGGCATCGTTGTTATCGCAAAAGGAACAAAAGTTGGATTCTAGAATGGAAAAAATCGATGTTTGGTTTACCGTTTCAGAAGCTCAAGGTTTGATCAAAAGTGGTGGTTTGGCCGATGTGGCCAAAGCACTGCCTAAAGCACTGCAAGAGTTAGGTCATCAGGTAGCTATTGTGCTACCTGCTTATCGTTCTATATTGGGCATTTCAGATGCTCCTGTTGTGCTAGAAACTGAGCTTACCCATTGGCCTCATACTTCATATCTGGTCCGCCAGATGGAGCTAGATGGAGTGGCCGTGTACTTAATTGAATGTGAACAATATTTTGGCCGAGCACAAATGTATGGCGAGAATAACCAAGCGTATGCTGATAATGGCGAGCGTTTTGGTTTCTTTTCAGCAGCTAGCCTAGATGTTTTACCTAAGCTCGGTAAAAAACCACAGATTATCCATGCAAATGATTGGCATACAGGGTTGGTTCCATTTTTGTTGAAAACGCGTTACCAGCATGACGCTTATTTTTCTGATATGAAAAGCGTATTGACCGTTCACAACGCGATTTTTAAAGGTATTTTTTCTTATCATCAATTAGAGATCATCCCAGAATTGAACTTATCTGGCATGGAATTTTTACGCTACGGACACGATCACGTCAGTATGCTAAGAGCAGGGATTGCCTTTGCTGACAAAATCAATGCCGTTAGCCCTAATTATGCTTCCGAGCTGCTAACACCGCTTGGCTCTCATGGGTTAGTAGATGATTTTGTTCACCGAGCTAGAGATTTGCACGGCATCGTTAATGGGTGTGATTATAGCGAGTGGGATCCACAAAACGATGAATTTCTTCCTCTTGGCTACTGTGATGAAGCTGAATCACTTCAAGCGGGCAAACGGGCGAGTAAGCGCATGTTGCAAGAGGAGCTGCAATTACCTCAGCGTGACTTGCCTTTGTTTGGGATGGTTTGTCGACTCACCCACCAAAAAGGTTTCCACTATATTTTACCTATACTAGAGTCGTTCTTACGCAATGATGCTCAGCTCATTATTGTTGGCACAGGAGAGCCTGAAGTTGCTGTTCAGCTACATAAAATGGCGGCGAAGCATGCTGATAAATTTGCGTTTGTTGAAGCTTATAGCAATCGTTTTGCACATTTGGTTGAAGCCGGTTCTGATTTCTTCTTAATGCCTTCAGAATTTGAAGCTTGCGGTTTGAATCAGATCTACAGCATGGCTTATGGCACGCTGCCCATCGTTCGTGAAGTTGGTGGTTTAAAAGACACCGTGCGTGATTATGATAAGTTTCCTGAAGAAGCGACCGGCTTTGGTTTTCATGATCCTTCTCCAGAAGCACTGCTTATTGCAATGCAGCGAGCGATGCTGTTTTATCTTCAACATCCCGAAACTATGTTGGAGGTTCAGCAGAGGGCGATGCGACAAAATTTTAGCTGGCAGGATTCAGCGAAAGAGTACATCAAGATGTATCATCTCGCGTTTCATGACTGATGTTTTTATAACAAGTAAGGCGCTTTGGCGCCTTACTTGTTGAGCCGAACGAGCCCGCATGATTTTTTGCTATTCAGCCCCCGTTTTGTGGTAGTCTTGCGTTTCTCAAATTGAAGCTGATTAACGGTTTTGTATGTCTCATAGCCTACTTTTCCATAAGACCTACCTGCATCCCACCAGTGATGAATGGGTTGTTTTTGTGCATGGCGCAGGTGGAAGTTCATCCATCTGGTTTAAGCAAATCAAAGCGTACCGTGAGCATTTCAACCTGTTATTAGTTGATTTACGAGGTCATGGCAAGTCAAACCAACTGTTTAAAGAGTTGATGGCAAATCGTTACACGTTTAAATCCGTCACTCTTGATATTCTCAAAGTGCTCGATCATTTGAAAATTCAGTCTGCCCATTTTGTTGGAATGTCACTCGGTACCATTATTGTACGTAATCTTGCTGAAATGGCGACTGGGCGAGTTTGCTCTATGGTTTTGGGTGGAGCGATAACCCGTTTGAATGTGCGCTCTCAAGTGCTCGTAAAGTTGGGTAATTTGAGTAAACACATCATTCCTTACATGTGGCTTTATCGTTTGTTTGCTTACATTGTGATGCCACAACGCAACCAAAAAGAGTCACGGCATCTTTTTATTCGAGAAGCGAAGAAGCTGTGCCAAAAAGAGTTTAAACGCTGGTTTATGCTGACTTCCGAAGTCAATCCTCTGATGAAATGCTTCAAAGAGAAAGAGCTACCCATTCCCACTCTTTATCTTATGGGAGAGAGAGACTATATGTTCATTCAACCCGTTAAAGACATGGTGGCAATGCATAGACAAAGTGTGTTATTAGAGATCCCAGATTGCGGCCACGTGTGTAATGTTGAACAGTCTGAGATGTTTAACCACCACTCAATTGAGTTCATCCGCCAGCATCAGACTCGTTAGTCTGAATCTAAACAACCGCAGTACCAGCAGGCTGCAAACTGCGGCCCATTTTCCTCGTTGCACTGTCCACAAACCCAGTTAGGTTCTTCGTTTATCTCTTCTATCTGATAGGCCAATAATTGTGCTTGAGCCTCGACGATTTGAGCTTCATCCAACAGCCATATATAGGGCAAGGTTTCTTCTGAAAAAGGGAGCTCTCCACCTAAGCCGTATAAGTTATCGCCTCTCACTTCACAGCGAATATTGAATTGCTGTAAATACTGACAAACTATATATGCCTCTATCGGGTGGTTTGAAACACAAATTTTCATCATTATTCACTTCAGGCGGAAGTTGGGTTTTTGTTCAATCTGGCCATAATCCACTTGGTGAGAATAGGGAAAAGACCTAATAGAGCAAATGAAAGCAAAACCGAAGGAGATACAATACCGGATAAGCTTTCAATTTCAGCTAGTTGAGTACCAGCATTCAGATAAACGGCAGTGCCGGGCAACATACCGAGTTGGCTAATCAGGTAAAAGCGAGCGGTTGATATGGGTGTTAGGCCCATTAATAAATTAATCAAGAAAAAAGGGAAAACCGGAATTAAGCGCAGTGAGAATAGATAAAATGCCCCATCTTTTGCAACGCCTTGATTAATCGTTTGCAGCTTTTGACCAAATTTTGTTTGAATCCATTCACGCAGTAAGAAACGGCTACTCAAAAAGGCGATAGTTGCGCCTATGGTGCTGGCAAAGGAGACAAGCAGTAAGCTAGTCCAAAAACCAAACAGCGCAGCGCCCAGTAACGTGACGACCGCCGCTCCTGGGATGGAGAAAGCGGTGAGCACAATATAGAGTGAGAAATAGATCAAAGCAGCGCTGATCACGTTTTGGCTAATGTATTTGTTTAATAGCATTTGCTGTGCTTTGGCATTATCTAACGTTAGATAGTGGCCAAAATTTACAATCAAAAAGACAATAAAGGCAAATAAAGCCAAGCCTAAGAAAAGTTTTTTATTCATGGTATTCCTCAAAACGACATATTTTACTAGATATAGTGAAGAAGACAGAGGAAGTCGAATTTATATTTCAAAACGGGATGAAAAAAACGCCCGCATGGTGATGCGAGCGTATTTGATTATTTAATCGAGATATTTATTTACTCTGAAGTTAAAGGCTTTTAGCTAATTCATCGCGTCGAGATTGTGGGATAACCGACCAATGCTTGCCTTCAATAGCACCTTCAAGGGCCCATAGCAATTCAAGACTGATTGAAGAAGAATGGGTTTGCTGAATCGCTTTATAGGCTTCCAAAGCCCCCTTTGTATGCAAATCCGTTACAGATTCTATCCCTGCTTTCTTAAGCATACGTTCGGTGGCGAGTCGAAGGTTCGGGAGATCTTTTAGGCGTTCTGGCTTCGTTTGGGCTTGAACTTCTCGTTCTTGTTTGGCGATTTCGAGTGCGACAGCAGCATCTCGTAAAATAAGCGAAGGGTTTTCCCAACAATTGTCAGGTAATGCGAAGTATTTTGTGACGACAGGGAACCCACGTTTTTTATAGATATAGGGCTCATAGCCTTGCTCTTTAAAGCGAGAGGTTGATAGATCGTCTGCGCGAATATGAAGTTTATCGTTTACGACCAAAGCAAACATGGTGTCATCGACAAAAATGCCGAAGCCGCCAAACATTGAACGAGACTTAACGCGTCCAAGTTGTTCGAAGAGTCGCATTGAATCTTTAAGTACTGGTTTATCCATGCTGTAAATTCTCGGTGTATGGGAAAAACGCCACCAAAATCAGGTCCGAGAGATTAGCAAACTTATGCAGAAAGAGTGTCAGTAAGGGGTAAACTTAACGTTTGCATATTTGCCATCGGCAACCCCGCTACCTACCGAATAGTCGGTTTAGGCCGGAGGCTTTGCGTCCCATCTTTTCAAATGGTTTGCCCTGTGCGTGACTTCTAATAATAAGAATATATAATTTTTTGGATGAGCATCACGTTTATTTATTATTTGCGTGATGCTCATTCCAAATTTACTATTATTTAATACGGCGTTCTGTCTCGAATATAGGAAAATCCCTAAAATTGACATTTGTCGCTTGCTTTAAATAATGACACTATTTCGTTATGTTTTTTACTGTGTTGCGCTCAACAATCTCAGGGTGCATCTCAAACACACGACGTTCATGCTCTTTGTCTTTAATGCGTTCCAATAGGATTTCAAAGGCGTTTTTCCCTACTCGTCGTTTTGGCTGGTGAACCGTGGTTAATGGTGGCGAGAAATACTCAGCAAGTTCAATATTGTCATAACCAATAACAGACATGTCATCAGGAATACGGATGCCTTTTTGTTGCAAGCGACTCATTAAACCGAGAGCCATTGTATCGTTAAAGCAGAAAACAGCCGTTGGGCGCTTGTCCATGGCGGCGATCTTGTCGGCGGCGAGCACCGCAGTATCACACTCGAAGTTACCTTCCAAAATCCAATCTTCATGAACGGTTAGGCTTGCTTCGGCAAGAGCACGCTTAAACCCTTGAATACGCTCTTGGCACGCCGCTTTTTCGAAGTGTCCACTTAAGCAAGCAATGTCAGTATGGCCATGATCAATAAGGTATTTGGTGGCGAGATATCCGCCTTCCTCTGAGTTATCAATAATTTTATCGGCTTGAGAACTTTCAGGGCCCCAGTCCATGATAACTTTCGGAATGTCTGAATGACGATCAAGCATCTCAAGCAGTTCTTGGGTGAGGTCCGAGCACATGACCAACATACCATCGACACGTTTTTCCGCTAGCATGCGGATGTAGTCGCGTTGCTTCTCGTAAATACCGCCGGTATTGCACAAAATAAGTGTGTAGCCTTGGCGGTAGCAGTAGCTTTCAACACCATCGATAACCTCAGAAAAAAATAAGTTTGTCGATTGGGTCACTAACATACCAATGGTACGGGTGGTGTTGCATTTTAAGCTGCGAGCGACTGCACTTGGTGCATAGTTAAGCTCTGATACCGCTTCCATCACTCGTTCTTGGGTTGCTTCAGCCACAAAGCGAGTTTTATTGATTACATGCGATACCGTGGTGGTTGATACGCCCGCTAAGCGTGCAACGTCTTTAATCGTAGCCATAAATTCTCTGTCCTGTCGATAACTGCTGAAAGTGATAGTCACGAAGAGCAATTCAGCGGTATTAGGCCTATCGGTGTTATATTGAAGCCTAAAAGTAGTAAAAACACAAAAACCGCCTCTAATCAGCGGTTGCATCTTAAATTCATTTTTTATCGTTTGCGGTCAAGATTCTAGTCCGCAAATGTCCATCAAGCAACGAAAAATCCACCGAATAAATCGGTCAACAGTCACAATTGACCGATTTAGTAATTGGTATTAACCAAGTTATCTCACTGGTTTGATAAATAGTCGCGGTCTAAGTGAAGAAACGCGACCAACAATTCGCTTGCGGCACCGTAAAAACCAAATTGATCAATTTGTTGGCAGCGAAGATGGAATTGTGGGATCCAAGAGAGCAAATGTTGTTCAATAAAATCACACTGCTGCGTAAAGGCTTGTTCAAGGTGTGTCTCTTGTTCAAGCTCATTGGAGCGAATGATCAAGTTACCTAAGAAATCCAGTTCAATCGCAATGTGGTCGGCGGGTTCGTTGAGTGTATCGTTGACTGCAATGTGATGGGCTGCCATCAAATCCGACATTGCTCTGGCTGGTTCGTCATTGAGCAACCCTGATTTTCCAATGTAAATTGAGGCATAGGGTAGCGCGGACTCCTTATTGGATTTTAAAAAAAGATCACAGAAATCGGCTGCGAGCTCAAGCTGTGCGTCTTCTTTGTCTTGCAATCGGTTCAGTGCATCAACTAATTTATCAATGGCAGGTTTAAGTGTCGCGTTTTCTGCTAATCCTGAAAGAAATGTGCGAATAGCGGGCGTATAGTATTGCTCTAATTCATGCTCCGAAAGTTCTTTCACAAATAAGCTCGAAAGCCACCAATAAATCTCGGCACGCTGTTCATTAAAAGCTTTGATGTCTTGCATGGTATTGGCTCTCCAAGGGGGTGGTTTTGCGAAAATCGTTTTTAAAAAGTAATTGATCTAAGTGTAACCAATAAAAATGAATAGCAGTCGCTAAGAAAATGAAAAAATATGAGTGATTTTTTCATTAAGTTAATGGATGTCTGGAAGGTTGTTTTGAATCAATAAACTCTCATCTTTCTTAATTTTAAAAGTGATACGACTAGAATTATGACTATTTATGAATAGAATGGCTTTGTACAGAATCTCGAGCCGAGGTTTGAACATTTCTATAGAGTAAAGTGGTGTAAATGAGCTATCACGTATTAGTAGTTGAAGATGATGCAGTCACTCGCAGCAAGCTAGCTGGATACTTTCAAAGCGAAGGTTATATGGTAACGCAAGCGGAAAGCGGTACTCAGATGAGAGATGCTTTGAAAAACAGCGCGATAGATCTGATTATGCTAGACATTAATTTACCCGGTGAAGATGGTTTAATGTTAACGCGTGAGCTACGCAGCCAATCTGATATTGGCATCATATTAGTGACAGGGCGCACGGATAGCATTGATAAGATTGTTGGTCTTGAAATGGGGGCCGATGATTACGTAACGAAACCTTTTGAATTGCGCGAGTTGCTGGTGAGAGTGAAAAACTTGCTGTGGCGGATCTCGACCGCAAAAAACAAACTGAACGAAGAGAGCGGTGTATCTCACAATGCGAATTTAGTGCGCTTTAGCGAGTGGACCTTTGATATCCAGCGCCGAGCGCTGAGCCGTAATGGTGAGCCCGTAAAACTGACCAAAGCGGAATATGAGCTATTAGTTGCCTTGTCGTCATATCCGAATCAAGTCCTTAGCCGTGAACGTATTTTAAATATGATCAGCCATCGTGTGGATGCACCTAACGATCGAACGATTGATGTACTGATTCGACGCATGAGGGCGAAGATGGAGTTTGATCCCAAGAATCCGCAAATCTTTGTGACTGTGCACGGTGAAGGTTATATGTTCGCTGGTGATTAGCTGAGTGGTCGCGTGTGTAAAATTGGCGTTGGGCCGTGCCTTTTTATTCCCATGATTTTTTGTAGCCGCGATTATCAAGAAAAACGGAGCACATAAGTGGCTCCGTTTTGGGTTGAATACAATTGCTAATTGCTATTGATGTCCAATTCTGTATCGCCATGCCCGGAGGCCCAATCACGTAAGTCTTGCCACAGCAGCCCTAACGTTTCATACCAGTAACGCTCGGTTTGTTCTAAATAACGTGCTCGAGGAGCGTATTTTTCCCAAGGTTGCTCAATATTCGTTTGCGCTAAGAAATTGGTTGGCGCAGGTATTGGGTCAATACCTGCAGAATTAAACTCTTTTAACGCTCTTTCCATATGACTGGCTGATGTTACCAAAACAAGCCTACGCTGTTGGACAAAGGCGGCGGCTTGTCGTGCTTCTTCCCAAGTATCTTTAGCTGTTTCTAGCAAAATAATATCGGATTTACTCACTCCAAGCGCTAGGGCCACCACGGCTAGCATACGCGCATGGCTAAATTCTGACCCGCCAGAGTAGCCTGATAAAATCAATTTTGAGCCGGGGTACATACGCATGACACGTATGCCTTCGTTTAAGCGTACCAACGCAGTGCGGCTGAGTTCCGAGGTCGGCGGGATTTGGTCGTCCACCACGTGGCTGCTGCCTAAAACCATCACATAATCGATGGTGCCATCAACGGGGAGAAAAGCCGAGTATTGTCTTTCCAAAGGCATTAGCATGCGCGTTGTAAAGGGTTGGAAAGAGATAAGAAATATCCCCACTAAAGAGAAGAGGACAAACATACAGCCAGTCTTACGTCTGACGGTGAACATTATGAGCATTAATCCGACAAAACCGAGGATTAGCATTGCCGGAAGAGGCATTAATAATGAGGAAATAACTTTTTTCAGCTCAAACATATACAAAATAGTCCGAAAAAACACCACTTGATAATAAAAAGGAACAAAGCCCCTTTATTCCTGCCATTCCTATGACAGAATAGCAGCACGATTCGCTATCATAACTCAAGCCACTGTGACTGAAGACCGGAATTTCGACGATATTGCCCACAAATTTGCAAAAAACATATACGGCTCTGACAAAGGTGAAATTCGTCAAGTCATTGTTTGGCAAGATCTTGAGCAACTGCTCGCTTTGTTGAGCAACCACCCAAAACCTTTGCAAGTGCTTGATGCTGGCGGCGGTTTGGCACAAATGTCACAAAAAATAGCCAAGCTGGGACACCAAATCACGCTGTGTGATTTATCCTCGGAAATGCTTCAACTTGCGGAACAAGAGATCCGCAAAAATGGTCTGCTTGAGCAGTATCGGTTGGTACATTCCTCCGTGCAATCCATCCAATCGCACCTTAGTGCGCCAGTGGATGTGTTGTTGTTTCACGCGGTGATGGAATGGTTAGCCGAGCCAAAACCCGCATTGCAGAATTTGTTAGAGCAAGTTAGGGCAGGTGGTATGGCATCAATCATGTTCTATAACCATCATGGCTTGGTGTACAAAAACGTTGTCTGTGGCAACATTCCCCATGTATTGGAGGGCATGCCACATCGCAAGCGGTTTAAGCTCCAGCCTCAGCAAGGGCTAAAACCTGAAGAAGTGTATCAATGGATCGAAGAATCAGGATTTGAGATTTGTGGAAAATCGGGCATCCGATCATTCAGTGACTATATTGGGAATGTGAAAAATATGGGTGACTACCAATATGAAGATGTACTGGCACTAGAACAACAATTATGTAGACAAGAGCCGTACCTCTCGCTAGGTCGATACATTCATGTATGGGCGAAAAAGAAAATAGAGCAGGAATAACAATGAGTGAGATGACTCAGAACGCTGCACAGCAACCTATTGATGAATTGGTTGGTTGGGTAAAGCAGCATGATTTCTCATTGAACCTGACGACAGAACGACTGGCGTTCCTTATTGCCATCGCAGTATTGAGTAACGAAAGGTTTGATGAAGAATTATGTGAAGGTGAGTTACACGATGCGTTTGCCATCGTAACTCGCTTATTTGAAGAAACCGGTGAAGCCTCCGCGTTTCGTGCCAATAATGCGATCAATGAGTTGGTAAAACAGCGCTTAATGAGCCGCTTCACCAGCGAGATGACTGATGGCGTTAGCATTTACCGTTTGTCACCGTTGGCTATTGGCATTACGGACTACTACGTCCGCCATAGAGAGTTTTCCAAGCTGAAGCTCTCAATTCAGCTTTCTATGGTCGCCGATGAAATGGCCAAGGCGATTGAAGCTGCGAATAAAGGTGGTACTCCCGGGCATTGGAAAAAGAACGTCTACGGCGTATTAAAATACTCGGTAGGGGAAATTTTTGATCGTATCGATTTAAACCAACGTGTGATGGACGAGCAGCAGCAATCGGTCAAACTGCAAATCGCAGAGTTGCTGAATAAAGATTGGCGTGAAGCGATCAACAACTGTGAATCGTTATTGTCTGAAACCTCTTCAACGCTGCGTGAACTGCAAGACACTTTACAAGCGGCGGGGGATGAGCTGCAAACGCAAATTTTGGATATTCAAGAATTGGTTTATGGCGAAGCCGAACTCGAATTTATTGAAGAAATCCTGTTTGGATTACAGATGAAACTTGATCGCATCACCAGTTGGGGACAACAGGCGATCGATCTCTGGATTGGCTACGACCGCCATGTCCATAAATTCATTCGTACCGCCATTGATATGGACCAAAACCGAGCGTTTAGCCAGCGTTTACGTCAATCACTCAGCGACTATTTTGACGCGCCTTGGTATCTCACTTATGCCGATGCTGAGCGTTTAACCGACCTGCGTGATGAAGCTCTCGTGTTAAGAGATGATGAGGTGATGGGGCAAGTGCCTCCAGAAGTGGAGTACGAAGAGTTCCAGCAAGTCAATGATGAGCTCTCCTTGCGTATCGGCAGCATGCTCAAAGGTCATAAAGATCAAGGGATGCCAATTGATTTAGGACGAGTACTGAGAGACTACCTCGCCACTCATCCCCATACACATCATTTTGATTTAGCCCGAATTATTGTTGATCAAGCGGTGAGGCTTGGCTACTCAGAGCAAGATTACCAAGCCATCCAACCTGACTGGCAAGCGATCAACGATTTTGGTGCAAAGGTACAAGCAAATGTCATCGACAGATATTAATGAATACATGCCAGAAAATCTGGCTAAAGCGATTTCAAATCCTTTATTTCCTGCGCTAGATAGCCAGCTTCGAGCTGGGCGTCATGTTTCTAGTGATGATTTGGATAATCACACCTTTTTATTGGATTTTGAGCCCGATTTAGCGCTGTTTTACCAACGCTATAACACCGAATTAGTCAAAGCGCCGGAAGGCTTTTTTTACCTGCGTCCTCGCTCTACTGCTTTAATCAATCGTAGCGTGCTGTCTGAGTTGGATATGCTGGTCGGCAAAGTGCTCTGTTTTCTTTATTTGAGTCCGGAACGCCTTGCGCACGAAGGCATCTTTACTAATCAAGAATTGTACGAAGAGCTACTGTCTCTGGCCGATGAAAAAAAACTGATGAAGCTCGTCACCAACCGAGCCAGCGGTTCAGACTTAGACAAAGAAAAGCTGTTTGAAAAAGTGCGTACCTCATTGCGTCGTTTACGTCGTTTGGGGATGATCATCCATTTAGGTGATACCAATAAATTCCGCATTAGCGAAGCCGTATTTCGTTTTGGTGCCGATGTGCGTATTGGTGACGACATGCGTGAAGCACAACTGCGTTTGATCCGCGATGGTGAAGCGGTTGTCCACGCCCAAGAGCCGAATCAAGGCAGCTTGCTGGATAACGAAGACGAGATTGAAGAACAAAATGTTAACGAGCAAACAGAATGGGAAGGTGAAGCATGATTGAGAGAGGTAAATATCAATCGCTAACCATGATCAATTGGAACGGCTTTTTTGCTCGTACTTTTGATATTGATGGATTAGTTACCACCTTGTCAGGCGGTAACGGTGCGGGCAAATCGACCACCATGGCGGCATTTATCACCACCTTGATCCCAGATCAAAGTTTGCTCCATTTTAGAAACACCACCGAAGCGGGCAGCTCACAAGCGTCTCGAGATAAAGGCTTATACGGTAAACTGCAAGCGGGCGCATGTTACGCCGCGTTGGATGTAGTGAATTCACGCAAACAGCGTTTACTGTTTGGCGTTAAGCTACAACAGGTGGCGGGGCGCGATAAAAAAGTTGATATCAAACCGTTTGTGATTCAAGGCTTGCCAAGCCATATCAAACCAACCGATGTGCTGATTGAAAACGTCTCAGACAACCACGCGCGCGTGCGTCAACTCAATGAAGTGAAAGAGATTGTCGCGAAAATTGAAGGGGCGCATTTTAAAGCGTTTAGCTCCATTGTCGATTATCACGCGCAAATGTTTGAATTTGGCGTGGTGCCTAAAAAACTGCGTAACAGTAGTGACCGTTCAAAATTCTATCGCTTGATTGAGGCTTCTTTATACGGCGGTATTTCCAGTGCCATTACTCGCTCGTTGCGTGATTATCTGTTGCCACAAAATGGTGGTGTGAAGAAAGCATTCCAAGATATGGAATCGGCGTTGCGTGAAAACCGCATGACGTTAGAAGCGATCAAAACCACGCAAGCGGATCGCGATCTCTTCAAGCACCTGATTACCGAATCGACAAATTACGTGGCCGCTGATTACATGCGCCACGCCAACGATCGCCACAATAAGCTAGAGCAAACGCTCGCGTTGCGTAATGAGTTGTTCGGCTCTCGCCATACATTGATTGAGCAAAATCGATTACTCAATCAAGTTCAAGAAGAGCTTGAACTGCTGTTAGAGCAAGAATCTACCTTAGAGCAAGATCACCAAGCCGCTTCTGATCACTTGCAACTGGTGCAAAACGCACTGCGTCAGCAAGAGAAAATTGAGCGCTATCAAGAGGATTTACAAGAGCTCACTATTCGCCTTGAAGAGCAGATGATGGTGGTGGAAGAGGCACAAGAGCGCGTCATGATGGCTGAAGAGCAAGCGATTATCTCTGAAGATGAGGTCGATAGCTTAAAGAGTCAACTGGCCGATTACCAACAAGCATTAGATGTTCAACAAACGCGAGCCTTGCAATATCAACAAGCCGTACAGGCGCTCGATAAAGCCAAACAGTTGCTAAATGATGATCAGTTATCACCAGAGCGTGCCCAAGCGCAGGTTTCTGATCTCAAGCATCAGCAAGACGCTAACACTACCACCTTATTAGCGTTAAAGCATAAATTGGACATGTCTTCGGCCGCAGTCGAACAGTTTGAGCAGGCACTGCAACTGGTGCGTAGTGTAGTGGGTGAGGTGCCTCGTCACGATGCCGCTCAGCATGCAAAAGCCATCATGCAGCAAGCGCGTAACGCCCAGCAAATTAGCCAAAATGAAGCACAGTGGTATGCGCAGCAGCGAGATCTGGAACGTCGCTTAAATCAGCAGCAAGTGGCGCGTCAGTCCGTGGCTGAATACCAAAAGCAACACCATATTGACTTGCACGATGAGCTAGCACTAGAGCAAGAGCGCGAGCGCCACGCCGCTCTGATTGAATCGCTGGAATATGAACAAGAAGCGCTGCGTGAACAGCGCAGTGAGCAGCGCCGTACCGAGCAAGATAAACAGGCTGAAATTCAACGACTGGAATCGATCGCTCCTACTTGGATTGCTGCCAACGATGCATTGCATACCTTACGCGAACAAAGTGGTGCAACATTAGAAAATAGCCAAGCTGTGATGGCGCAGATGCAACAAGTGCTTGAGCAAGAAAAAGCACAATCAATCGCTAAAGATAAACTGGCAGAACGTCGCGCGCAGCTTGAAAATGAAATCGAGCGCTTGGCGTCTCCTGGTGGTTCAAATGATCCTCGCTTGAAAGGATTAGCGGATAGCTTAGGCGGCGTTTTACTGTCTGAAATTTACGATGACATCACGATTGACGATGCACCTTATTTCAGTGCCATGTACGGCCCAGCTCGCCATGCGATTGTAGTTTCGGATTTATCTGGCATCAAAGAGAAGCTGGTCGAGCTTGATGACTGCCCAGAAGATCTGTACATCATTGAAGGGGATGTCGATGCCTTTGATGACAGCTCGTTCAATGCTGACGAATTGGAAGGAGCAGTATGTGTACAGCTCAATAACCGCCAAATGCGTTATTCTCGTTTACCTGAGATCCCACTCTTTGGCCGAGCTGCGCGCGAACAACGTTTAGAGTTACTGCGTAACGAGCGCGAAGAAGTGGTGGAAGAGCACGCAAAAGCGGCATTTGATTCACAAAAACTGCAACGTCTATACCACAGCTTTAACCAATTTGTTGCTTCATACATCCAAGTTGCTTTTGAAGCCGATCCAGAACAAGCGTTGCAAGCTGCACGTGAGCAACGCAATCAACTGGTCCGTGTATTGGCTGAATTGGACGCAAAAGAACAGCAGCAGCGCAACCAGTTACAGCTGAGCAAACACGCGTTAACGATGCTCGATAAGCTGGCTCCTAACATGTTGCTCATTGAAGATGAGGCATTGCAAGCACGTTTCGATGAAGCTGAGCTGAACATTAATCAACTGGCGGAAGCGAAAGCGTTTTTAAGCTCGCACGGTAAAGCCATCGCGGAGTTAGAGCAGCTTGCTTTAGCGCTTGAGGTTGACCCGCAGCAATTTGATGCACTCACTGCACAATATCAGCAAGCGGATCAAGCTCTTCAGACATTGAAAGTGCAGATCTTTGCACTTTCAGATGTGATTGAACGCCGCCACTATTTTAGCTATTCCGATTCGGTTGCTCTGCTCAGTAAAAGCAGCGAGCTAAGTGAGCAGCTCAAAAACAAATTGGTTGAGGCAGAAAGCGCCCGTACCTGTACTCGTGATGAGCTCAAACAGGCTCAAAGCCAAATGAACCAATATAACCAAGTGTTAGCGGCCTTAAAAAGCTCGCATCAAGCTAAGTTGGAAACGGTTCAAGAGTTCAAGCAGGAGCTACAAGAGTTTGGTGTGCATGCCGATGAAGGTGCACAAGAGCGTGCTGAACGTCGTCGTGATGAATTGCAACAGCGTCTGCATGCCTCACGTACCCGTAAGAGCGAGTATGAACGTACACTAACCGCAACTGATCTTGAAATGAAAGCATTAGTTAAACGGTTGAAAAAGGTGCAGAAAGATTATCAAGATCTGCGCACATTTGTGGTGAATGCAAAAGCAGGGTGGTGCTCTGTATTACGTTTGGCGCGTGATCACGATGTTGAGCGCCGCTTGCATAAACGTGAGCTAGCGTATCTATCGGCCGATGAACTGCGTTCCATGTCGGATAAATCGTTGGGCGCGCTGCGTTTAGCCGTCGCAAGCAATGACGACCTACGCGATGCACTGCGTTTGTCGGAAGATAACGCACATCCAGAACGCAAAGTCTTGTTCTACATCGCCGTGTATCAACATCTGCGTGAGCGTATTCGCCAAGACATCATTCGCACTGATGATCCTGTTGAAGCGATTGAAGAGATGGAAGTGGAGCTTGCGCGTCTAACTGAAGAGTTGACTCAACGTGAAAACCGTTTAGCGATAAGCTCTGAATCGGTGGCCAGCATCATCAAAAAAACCATTCAACGTGAGCAAAATCGTATTCGGATGCTCAACCAAGGTTTGTCTAACATTAACTTTGGTCAAGTGAAAGGCGTTCGCCTTAACGTGAAAGTACGCGAGAGCCATGAAATCCTACTCGCGGGATTATCTGAAAAACAGAGTCAGCATAAAGATCTGTTTGAGAGTACTCGTTATACCTTCTCTGAAGCGATGGCGAAATTGTTCCAGCGTGTTAACCCGCATATCGATATGGGGCAACGTTCACCGCAAGTATTGGGTGAAGAGCTATTGGATTACCGTAACTACTTAGAGTTGAGTGTTGAAGTAAATCGCGGATCCGATGGCTGGTTGCAAGCGGAATCGGGCGCGTTATCGACTGGTGAAGCGATTGGTACTGGGCAGTCTATTTTATTGATGGTGATTCAAAGTTGGGAAGAGGAATCTCGTCGTCTACGCAGTAAAGACATCGTCCCATGTCGTTTACTGTTTTTAGATGAAGCGGCGCGTTTGGATGCTAAATCCATTTCAACCCTGTTTGAACTGTGCGAGCGTCTGGATATGCAACTTTTAATTGCTGCGCCAGAGAACATTAGCCCTGAGAAAGGCACGACCTATAAATTAGTGCGCAAAGTGTTTAAAGATCACGAACACGTTCATGTGGTCGGTCTGCGAGGTTTTGGTCAAACTGAAAAACCAAAATCAGAAGCACAGCAGATGGCCGAAATGCTATAAGCATCGCCTCCATCGCTAATAAAAAAGCCCAATACTCCTGATAGAGATTGGGCTTTTTAGTGATTAAATTTGGTGAGAGTTACTCGCTTACCTCACCTGAACCGAATTGCTTTGCGGCATAAGCCACGCGTTCTTCGGGGCTGGGATAGATAAGTTGCGTACCTAAACTTTCAATATGCTGCAAGCGTGGCAACAGCCCTGCGCCATTGGCTATCTGGATAGCAAGCCCTGGGCGAGCGTTAAGCTCAAGTACCATTGGTCCTTCTTCTTTATCCAACACCATGTCGGTTCCCATATAACCAAGGCCGGTCATTTCCCAAGCGCTAGAGGCTAAGGTGAGTAGCTTTTTCCAATGTGGTACTTGCAGCGTTGAGAGCTCTTTGCCGGTATCTGGGTGCTCAGTGATGGGTAAATTAAACTGCACGGCTCGTACTGCTTTTCCTGTCGCAATATCAAGACCTACGCCAACAGCGCCTTGGTGTAAGTTGGCTTTACCATCAGAAGCCGAAGTCGAAAGGCGCATCATCGCCATGACGGGGTAACCTTTGAAGACAATAATGCGTACATCAGGCACACCCTCATAGCTAAAGCCTTCGAAACAATCGTCAAACTTAATTAGGTTTTCAACCACCGCCACATCATTTTTACCGCCTAGTGAAAATAGTCCGGCCAAGGCATTACTGATGTGGCGCTCAACATCTTGCTGGTTGATGGTCGCACCAGAAGGTTTAGTGTACACACCATCCTTGTGCGACATAATCACTAAAATTCCTTTACCACCGCTTCCGCGTGCAGGTTTTATCACAAAGCCCGGCCACTCTTTAACCATGGCATGGATCGACTTCACATCCGCTTGATTACTGATCACACCAATCAGTTTTGGCACAGTACAACCCGCACGCTGCGCAATCAATTTGGTTTGTAACTTATCATCAACCAATGGGTATTTTGAGCGATCGTTATAGCGACCAATGTAGCTATGGTTACGCTTGTTCATGCCCATAATGCCTTTACGGCGTAGCTTAAATGGAGAAGTGTATTCGGATAATGAAAACATCTTTACTCCTCGGCTAACGGTTTAAAGCGGCGAAGTTCAGTTAAACGGTAGCCCGTATAGGTTCCCAATAGCAGAATGGCAGCCAATACGATCAGCTGTAAGCCAATAAAATTAAAGGTTAGGTGTTGCACATAAGAGTTAGTCATACCTAAATAGATCAATACTGAGGTAAACAGTGAGCCGCCACCTTGTAAGATAACCTCTTTTGCTCCTTCTTCTTCCCACAGAATCGACATGCGTTCGATGGTCCAAGATAGAATGATCATCGGGAAGAAAGTAATGGATAACCCTTCGGTGAGGCCGATCTTAAAGGCAACAACCGTGAAGACAGAGATAATGAGTATTACAGTGATGATCACCGCCGATATTCGTGCCACCAGCAGCAGGTTTAATTTCGATAAATAGCTACGAATGATTAAACCCGTTCCGACGATAAGCAGAAAGCCCACGATACCTGTCAGTAATTGAGTTTGAACAAAGGCTACGGCGATCAGTACAGGCATGAAAGTACCTGAGGTCTTTAGCCCAATAATCACCCGTAAGAACACCACAATTAATGCGCCGATAGGGATCAACATAATGGTCTTGAACATTGCTTGCTCTTCAAGCGGTAAGCTGTGAATAGAGAAGTTTAAGAGTTTGTCGGCCTCAATTTTATTATTGGTTGCCGTTTGAGGTGAAACATCTTGAGACAGCATAGTGAAGTGAACTTGGCTATTTTGTCCACCCGTGACATCCAGCAGTGAAACGTTGGATTCATCCCAAACCAGTAGGTTAGGGTGGTTGGGCTGCGTGCCCGTTTCAGGGTTAAAAAGCACCCACTGATCGCCATTCCATATTTCGTTCATGTGTTGAATCGTTTGACGGCGGCGACCATCTTCGAGCTGAATAACACCAACGACCTTATTGGGAATTTGAGAGTATGACAGCAGTTTTTGTGTGGCGTCCACTTTGCTCATTTTATTAAGCAGCAAAGAGGCGTTTTGGCTATCGGCGTCATTGAGGTTTTTAATCAGTTCGCGGGTAAAAGTGATGTTATCCGCCGAGCGTTGATTCGCTCGTTCAATTAATGCGATAGCTGCTGCTTCTTCTGGACCGTTAAAGGTCGGTTGAACTACATCACCCACCGGCGGGATAGGTGTTGCTTTCGCTTGGGGATCAACTAAAAATTGGCTTTTATAGTAAATAGTTTGTGGGCCAGTTGCTTTGCGGATTGACCATTCAACACGTTTGCCTGTGTCAGTCGTAACGTAAGCGACGCCATAACCCGGCGACGATGACGATTCATTGATTAAGGTATACCCATCTTGAGTATGAGGCGCAGCTAAAGAGACTTTGGCTTCTTTGCCTAACGCATTGAATTCAACACGTGCTTCAATATCCCAAATTTGGCGAGTTTCCCCGGGTGTCCATGGCACCCCGTAAGTTTGGTGGCGAACTACACTCAGTGTAATTCCTGCCACTATCAGCAATAAAACGGATAGATAAAATGGAACTCGTGACGTCATAAATGTCCTTGCTACTATTTAGTTTCGGTTTGGATGTACTTGCGACTGACATCGACTAACGCGATATCACGAATAAACTCGCGGCCTAGAAGAATAGCATGGCTCATTTGAGAGCGATCAGCTAAGGTGAACTGTGCTTTTTCGTGAATACTGCCTAATTTTACCCACAGCTCAACAACGGCTCTGCGTTCCATCTCATCGTTGGTCGATTGGCGAATTTTAACGTAGCGAATAATGGGTGATTCAATCCAGTTACTCTCGTCTGTTGCTCTATCACCATCGGAAAGATGAAAGCGCACCCAGTTTTTCCCATTACGTTCAAACTCTTCAATATCAATCGCATTGAGTGAAGAGGTGGCGGCCCCTGTATCAACTCGAGCATCAAAGGTTTGTTTGATCGAATCAATCGTGACTTTTTCGACTTCACCTAAAATGACGTCATAGCGTGATTTTTGAATAGAGGGTGTAGCGACTGGAATTATCACATCATCATTACTGGTTGCTTCTACACGTTTTTGTTGTGTATTGGTCGTGATCTGCTTAAGTTTTGTTAGTTTTCGATCGAGTTTTGATATTTGGTTTTCAAGGCTTTCAATGTAATCATTCTGGTTACTTAGCTGAAGCTCAAGGTTGGTCATTGTGTTGCTGAGGTTCGATTCGGAAGCTTGAATCGCTGCGAGGGTAGCTTGGTGGTATTGTTCACCATTGGTTAGAGTGCAACCTGACAGTAAGGCAATGGCAATGACGGGGGCTACAGACTTAAACATTTGCGACCTTATGTGTTTGTAATGAATACGGATAAACCGAAGTTTAGCTAACAAAATTTAGCTGATAAAAAAGGATGCGTACGGCATCCTTTGACAAGGGTAGTATTATACGCATAGCCAAGCGTTAAAACTGTGTCAATTATAGTTTTTTTGCTACCAAAATAGCGCGTCGTGGTGCGGGATACCCTTCTACGGTTTTGCTTGGGTCGTTTGGGTCAAGATAGTCGGGTAATGAGTTGTGCGTCATCCATTGAGTTGTCCGTTGTTCATCAACGGAGGTGACGCTCTCATCAACGATACGCACGTCACCAAAACCACATTTCTCAAGCCACACTTTGAGCGCTTTGGCGGAAGGGAAAAAGTAGACGTTACGCATTTGTGCGTAGCGGTCGACAGGGACCAACACCGCATTTTCGTCGCCTTCAATAACCAGCGTCTCAAGAATCAATTCGCCCCCTGTGACCAACTGATTTTTCAATTGGATCAGATGATCTAGCGGAGAGCGGCGATGATATAGGACACCCATGCTAAATACAGTGTCAAAGGCGTTCAATTCGGGTAACTGTTCAATGCCTAGTGGCAGAAGATGAGCACGTTGGTCATCACCCAATAGTTTACGCACCGCTTCAAACTGCACTAAAAACAGGTGCGAAGGGTCGATACCCACACACAGGCGAGCACCTTCGCCAAGCATACGCCACATGTGATAACCATTACCACAGCCAACATCCAGCACGGAACGGTCTTTCAGCGGTGAAATGTGGGGCAATACGCGGTCCCATTTCCAATCGGATCGCCACTCAGTGTCGATATGGATACCGTGTAAGTGATAGGGGCCTTTGCGCCAAGGATGAAAGGTTTTAAGCAAACTTTCTAATTTCTTCTGTTCGCCTAACGTCAGCGGTGTGCTATTTGAGAGAGTGACTGACTGCTTGAGCTCGATCAGCTCAGGTGTACCCGAGGGAATTTTATTTAACGCACGAACCCAGCGGTCAAAGTCGCCATGCTCTGTATTTTGCCAGTCCGTCAACTGTTGTGGCAAAACGTTTAGCCAAGGTTGGAGACGGGTATCTTGAGCGATCAGTTGATAAAAATTGGCAAAGTTAAACATGCAAAGCGTATTCCTAGATGAGGTAAAAAGATCCTAGATAAATGGCTGGTCAGGTTTTGGGCCTTCTAGGGAAAAAAGCCAAAACGGCATTCTATTATTTAATGGCGAACATTGAACCAAAGTTGAAACACTGGAACCACACTTCATAACTTGAAAAGCCAATTTTTTTAAAGCGAGCTTTATGTGTTGTGATGGAGTCTGGGCGCATCACATTTTCAATCGCACTGCGTTTTTGACTGATCTCTAATTCGCTGTAACCATTGGCTCGCTTGAAATCATGGTGAAGGTCAATTAGCAGATCATGCGCCGTTTCATCTTCAAAAATGTACTTTTCAGATAAAATCAGTATGCCACCGGGGCGAAGACCCACGTAGATTTTTTCAAGCAGTGCGAGCCTATCTTCTGGCGATAGAAATTGCAGCGTAAAATTGAGCACCACCACTGAGGCATCATGAATTTCAATCTCACGGATGTCGGCTTCAATTACCTCGACAGGCGTATCCGAACGATAGGCGTTAATGTGCAATTTACAACGCTCAACCATAGCAGGCGAATTATCAACCGCTACAATTTTACAACCTTCTTGGTGAATATGACGACGCATCGAAAGCGTAGCCGCCCCTAAAGAGCAACCCAGATCATAAATAGTAGAGTGTGGCTTAACAAAGCGCTCAGCTAACATGCCGATTGCAGAGATAATATTGCTGTACCCCGGCACAGAGCGCTGAATCATATCAGGGAAGACTTCAGCAACTCGTTCATCAAACGTAAAATCACCAATTTTATCGATTGGAGCAGAAAAAATGATGTCTTTATGATGGCTCATAATGTACCTCATGGCGATGCGTAAAAAGCAATGCTGACCGTCGCGCTACCTTAAAAAAGGCGCACATTCTAAGAGAAAAGTGTGCGCGTGTCATTAACCTCGCACGCGATCATCAAAATAGGGTGATTTGGTGCTGGTCATCTTGGGCTGGAAATGTTGTCAATGTAGGTAATGTGAGTCGTTGTTGCAGCTGTTGGTATAGTTCGGCGGCTAATAATGGGGCTTCAATATTGTCTGGCGTGTGGACCATAAGATAAGGTTGTTTTCCTTGTTCGATCCAATGTGGCAGTTTGGTCATCCACGCTTCAAAAAAGGGGTAATTGGCCTCTAATTCTGGGTGGCCGATAAAACGGATCATCGGCGTTTGTGCCGTGGCAATGGCGTGAACAGGGACTTTAGGTTTCTTTTTCTGTGCATCAATGATGACGTCGGTCGTCGGTTTGGCCGAAAAGATAGGACGACTATCCATAATGATTCGATCAATCGACGATTCAACTAACCATTGATTGAGCGCTTTTTCAGCTTCTCCCTTAGCAAAAAACTCAAGGTGCCGCACTTCAACACTCAGTGGAAAACCCGCGGGAAAATAGGCGCAGAATTTTTTCAACTGCTCTAAGTGCTGTGGGCCAAAAGTAGCTGGCAGTTGGATGGTCCATAATCCAACACGAGAGTGTAGAGGCTCCATCAGCATCATAAAATCTTTTAACTGATCTTGGCAGCCAGTGAGCTTATGTTCGTGGGTAATAGCTTTGGGCAGTTTGAACGTAAACCGAAAATCATCATGAGTGGCGGCGCGCCAGTTCTGCACTGTGTTCATGGAAGGTGACGCATAGAAAGTAGTGTTGCCTTCTACGGTATGAAAAACCCTCGCATACTTTTCAAGACGCTGCGCAGCAGGCGTTCCCGCGCCGTAAAACGTACTTTGCCAGCCTGCATGTGACCACATGGTAAGGCCGAGTCGCAGTGGTAAATTCATCATACTGACCTTTTATCCATTACTAAAAATAAATACTCTACGAGAGTTTTGATGATTTTGGTATTTTAACGCTATAATCAGCCGCAATTTCTCAGCGGTGTTGCTATTTTGGTTGATTATTGATTTAAAAAGCAGCAACCCTTGATAAAACACAACAAATTGTATTCTGGAAGGTCGATTTTGCACATCTTTCAGCGTATAAATGGAACTTTGCGCTGCTCAGATAATGACGCTGAGCGGCTTAGAATTGATAACTAATTAGAGATTGGGAAATTCATTATGCGTAGCCATTATTGTGGTCACCTGAACAAGTCCCTCGCAGGACAAACTGTGGAGTTGTGCGGCTGGGTTAATCGCCGTCGTGATTTAGGCGGTCTTATCTTTATTGATATGCGAGATCGTGAAGGCATCGTTCAGGTGGTGGTTGATCCAGATATGGCGGATGTATTTGCAGTAGCTAACCAACTGCGTAATGAATTCTGCATTAAGCTAACTGGTGAAGTACGCGCGCGTCCAGAAAGTCAAATCAATAAAGAGATGGCGACTGGCGAAGTAGAAATTCTCGCGAGTGGGATTTCTATTATCAACCGCAGTGATGTTTTACCACTGGATTTCAACCAAAAGAACTCAGAAGAGCAACGTCTAAAATATCGTTACTTAGATCTACGCCGTCCAGAAATGAGTGATCGTATTAAGCTGCGCGCTAAAGCGTCTAGCTTTGTACGCCGCTTCCTTGACGAACACGGTTTCCTCGATATTGAAACGCCAGTTTTGACGAAAGCAACGCCAGAAGGTGCGCGTGATTACTTAGTACCAAGTCGTGTGCACAAAGGCAGTTTCTATGCTCTTCCTCAATCGCCACAACTGTTTAAACAGTTGCTGATGATGTCAGGTTTTGACCGTTACTATCAAATCGTAAAATGTTTCCGTGATGAAGATTTACGTGCTGACCGTCAACCAGAATTTACTCAAATCGATATTGAAACGTCATTTATGACGGCAGATCAAGTGCGTGAAGTGACCGAAAAAATGGTTCGCAACATGTGGCTAGAACTACTAAACGTTGATCTAGGCGATTTCCCTGTGATGCCATACAGCGAAGCGATGCGTCGCTATGGTAGCGACAAGCCGGATCTGCGTAACCCACTGGAATTGGTTGATGTTGCAGACCTTGTAAAAGATGTGGATTTCAATGTTTTCTCTGGCCCAGCTAATGATGCTAAAGGACGCGTTGCGGTTATTTGTGTACCGGGTGGCGCGGCATTAACTCGTAAGCAAATTGATAGCTACGCTGAGTTTGTTGGTATTTATGGCGCGAAAGGTTTGGCGTGGATGAAAGTCAATGACCGCGCTGCTGGCTTAGAGGGCGTTCAATCTCCGGTCGCGAAATTCCTTTCGGCTGACATTGTGGAAGGTATTTTACAACGCACTCACGCTAAGTCTGGCGACATCATTTTGTTTGGTGCCGATAAAATAAAAGTGGTGACTGAAGCCTTAGGTGCGCTGCGTTTGAAATTGGGTAAAGATCTTGCGATCACCAATGAAAATTCATGGGCTCCACTATGGGTTGTTGATTTCCCGATGTTTGAGGAAGATGACGAAGGTAACTTGCATGCTATGCATCACCCATTTACCGCGCCACTTAATTTAACCGCGCAAGAGCTGCAAGCCAACCCAGCGGTTGCAAATTCAAATGCTTACGACATGGTATTAAACGGCTATGAAGTGGGCGGTGGCTCGGTGCGTATTCACAATGCTGAAATGCAATCTGTGGTGTTTGATATTTTAGGTATTGATGCGCAAGAGCAACAACTGAAATTCGGCTTCCTATTGGATGCGCTGAAATTTGGTACGCCACCACACGCAGGTCTTGCATTTGGTCTTGACCGTTTGGTGATGCTGTTGTGTGGTACGGAAAATATTCGCGATGTGATTGCCTTCCCTAAAACAACCGCAGCCGCTTGTTTGCTAACGGATGCACCGAGTCTGGCTAACCCAGCGTCGCTCGAAGAGTTGGCGATTGCGGTGACGGTCGCAAAAGAAAAAGCGCAATAAACGCAACGGTAACAGGGTGGCGAAAGTCACCCTCTTTTTTGCCCCCGCGTAGGGTTATCCTTTTTTATTTGAGTGAACCTTGTTCTCTCGCCAATTGACTTAGTGACAGGAATCTCTCTTTTGGCTCAAATGTATTTCTATTACTCTGCGATGAATGCAGGTAAATCAACCACTCTTCTACAATCTTCTTTCAACTACCAAGAGCGTGGTATGACGCCCGTGATCTATACCGCTGCCATCGACGACCGCTATGGTGTTGGTAAAGTAAGTTCAAGAATAGGATTGGAATCAGACGCCCAGCTTTTTACCGCTGAAACGAATTTGTATGATGAGATCAACGCACTGCACGAGCAACAAAAGCGTCACTGCATTTTGGTTGATGAGTGCCAATTCTTAACCAAAGATCAAGTCTATCAATTGACTGAAGTGGTCGATAAAATCGGCATTCCGGTACTGTGCTATGGCTTGCGTACCGATTTCTTAGGTGAGCTATTTGAAGGGAGTAAATATCTACTTTCTTGGGCCGATAAGCTGGTGGAATTGAAAACAATTTGTCATTGTGGCCGTAAAGCGAACATGGTCATTCGCACCGATGAACATGGTGTGGCGATTGCCGAAGGTGATCAAGTCTCTATTGGTGGTAACGATAAATACGTGTCGGTATGTCGTCAGCACTATAAAGAAGCCTTGGGTAAGTAAATTCATTACTTCTGCGCCTTGAACAAATTGTTCGATAGGGAGGTTTAAGCCTCCCTATCTATTTTATATGCTCCACAACTTTGTATGCCCCACAACTTGTGTTACCACTCAAATTGACTCAGAACTTGGTAAGCAAGTGTCACATCGTCTAGGATCGGTTGCTCAATCTGAAATCCTTGTGCTGGGTAGTCGCGGACTCGCACAAAATCGTCTAATAGCGCACTCAGTACAACATCAACGGTGAAATCCTCATCAAGATAATCGAAAAATGTCTCTCCGCCAGAGGTCACCATCAATGACTCAAATGGGGCGGGCCACTGCTTAACAAATGTGGCGTAGGCACGACGTTCCATGAAGGGTTTTTGAACCACAATAATACGTTGCGCAGTGATCGATTTTTCTGCCAATAGATGGTGACTAAATCGTACATTTTCTCCAGAGTGAGTCGCCTCTTTTTCCAGTAAAATCGCGTGGGTTGGGACGCCACAATCTTTGGCTATGTCAGCAAAGGTTTCTGCTTCGCTTTTAGCAAATTTACCCTCAGTAAAACGCCCTTGTCCGCCAGAGAAAAGAAGGTAGGGGGCCAAATTTTGTTGGTACAAATGTGCAGCATACTCAGCCACGCGCAAATCATTGCTGCAAAACACCATAATGATATCGGCCGCGACGAGCTCATGCTTCATCTGCATGTACTGCCACAAGGTTTCAATGTGTTGGTAGAGATGTTTACTCATTCAGTGCCAGTGCCTCTAACGTGTGTGAATAATGAAATTGATAGCCCAATTGGCTCAGCTTGTCGCTTAAGATACGCTTGTCTGCAATATCGACAATTGGCGGCAATGGTGAGTCTAGCTCGGCGGCCGCCAACGCGGCTTGATAAAACTCAGCTTTACTCACGGTTTGTGGTGTGGTGGCGTTAACGACCTGGTTGGAGAGTTTTTCGCTGGCAAAAATCAGTGCACCAATGGCGTCTTTTTGATGCAACATATTAGCTGGTGCAAGCCGGCTGACTTGCGCCAAACGCGCTGCAAATCTTGAGGGATGGCGGTTTGGTCCGATCAAGCCACTACAGCGTACAATGACATAATCTAGCCCTGAATCGATAACGTGTTGCTCGGCTTGCAACATAATTCGTGCTCCTTCACTGAAGTTTGAGTCATTTTGCGCCAGTGACAAGGAGGCATCCTGTTCACTCATTGGTTGTGCAATGTCAGGATAGACGCTGGTTGAGCTGACCATGACTATTTTACGGACATTAGTCAGCTTTGCTTGCTTGACTAAATGCTGCCACTGCTGCGCATACTCTTGCCCTCTTCCCTTGCGAAAACCGGGTGGAAAGCTGCCTATCACAATCTCACTTTTTTGAGCAATAAAGTGCTGCGATAAGCTTTGGTCGCGCAGAGAAAGATCGCATACAAAGCCTGTGATGCCATGTTGCGTTAACTCAAGCATTCCTGCCGTTTGGGTGCGGCTGGCGTAGACTTGGTGGTTTTCGGTAAGAGCTTGCGCTAGAGGAAGGCCTAGCCAACCAGCGCCAATGAGGGTAATGGTGTTCATAAAATGTACATCCTGTATTGATTGTATGCCGATCAGGCATCGGTGAGTGGACTAAGCTGGCGCAACAACTGCCTGACCATTTTATGGATAGGATCGGCGCTCATGCGCTGGTGCTGAATGACATCAATGTTGGTATACCAAGCCAGCTGTTCAAACTCAACAGGGACACGCACTAATTTCCCCATCGCTTGTTCACTTTCGGCTAAATAGCTTGGCAGCAAACACCATCCTAAACCGCTTAACGCCATCTCTAATAATAGATAGTAGTTATCGGCGTACCATATCTCGGGGCTAAAGGCTTGATGGAAACTGCTGGTTTTATGGCTGCGTGAGCGGATAACGAGTTGGCGATGCAATCTTAGCATATCGATATGGGGCGCTTGATGCTGAGCCAATTCATGCTCTGCGGCCACATAAACATCAAAACGGATTGAACCGACATTTTCAAAATCAAGGTTATTCGGTAAGGCCAATTCACTGAAGATGATCCCACAGCTAGCGCGACCTTGTTCCACCATCTCAATCACATCGGTACTTGATGCACTTAAACATTCAATTTCAATGTGTGGAAACTGTGTGGCTAACTGTTTGAATAAATGGGTTAACCCTTGTAACGGGATCCCTTCATCCATCGCGAGCGAAAGCTGTTGATTGGGTGATGAAGCAAGCAGTTGTGCTTGTTGCGCTAAGCGTTGATGTTGCTGCAACGTCGCTTGCGCATACGGTAGAAGTCGTTCGCCTTGCGCGGTTAATCGTGGATAACGGCCGGAGCGATCAAACAGTTCTACACCGCAATCAATTTCTAAATTGATGATGTGTTGGCTAACGGCCGATTGAACTTTGCCCAACTGTCTTGCCGCGCCGGAGAAAGAGCCACTCTCAACGGTTGCGGTGAAGGCTTGCAACTGATCAATACTCAACATATCTCATTTACCGATACTATCTAACTTTTTAGTATCTTCAATATAGATGAAAATGAGTCCATTCAACACCTCAGACGAAGAATAAAGAGGAGAAAAATGATGTCAATGAGAGAGCTGTCGATGAAAGAGCGCCTTTTCCATGCAATAACGTTTGAAGTGACCGCATTAGCGTTAATTATTCCAATCTCCGCATTGGTGACAGGGCAGGGAACGGGGGATTTAGCCATGATAGGTATTGGTTTGAGCCTATTTGCCGTAGCGTGGAACTATCTATACAACGTTTTGTTCGACCGAGTGTTTGGTACCAACCGATTAGCGCGTACGGTTAGCTTACGTTTGTTACACACGACCGGTTTTGAAGGTGGGCTCGTCTTTATTTCTATTCCGGTGATCGCTTGGGTTTTAGACGTATCGATGTGGGATGCATTGATTTTGGAAGCTGGGTTTCTGACCTTTTTCTTTATCTACACCACACTGTTTAACTGGGGATATGATCGAATTCAGCCCTATCAACGTTGGATTGAGCGAATGGCCAAATAAAGAAAGGCGGTTTTTTAAAGGGGCAAGGCAGCCAGCAGAGTCTCGGCTGCCTTTGCAGGCTAGATTAAGAGTTCAAAACGCGCAGCACGCGCTCTGCATGCTCGGCCACTTCGATGCCTTCATCCGTCAAATAGCCACCATCAGGTAATGTACATAGACCTTTTTCGTAAAGACGTTGAACGGCGGATTGCATGTCGTCAGACGCATCATTGCGGACTTTAATGCCAGTCGCAGCGCTGCTTAAATCAAATTGGAGGAGTAGATTGAGCTCGGCGATATTTTGTTGAGTAAATTTCATCTCGACACCTATATAGTGAATGATTTTTTGTCACCATAGATGGCGGCGCTGTTGGCTGCAATCAGTTGTTGTAAGAAATGTTATCTGCAACCAAATTGGGGATATTTCACACAGTTATATTCATCATTGGCTTGCAAGAGAGTGGCTATCCATAGACGCTGGATATGGGCTATCAATAAATTTTTATGATTTTCATCACGCTAAACACATTTTTTGTAAACATGGAAAATAGCTCTTGAATTGTCATAGGAATGGAGCGATTATCCGCGCCTTATATAACTTGTTTCAAAATGTTACTTGCCATGAACTTAAACCAATTTGATTCCCTATTGCCACCGCAAATGGCAGAGCGCGCCGCAGAAACTGGCGTTGGAAAAGCGACGAAAGATCCGATGAAGTCTTTCCTTCTTGCCATTTCTGCTGGCATTCATATCGGTATTGCTTTCGTTTTTTACACTACAGTGACGACAGGCACGGGCGATATGGCTTGGGGTCTGAGCCGTTTTATCGGCGGCTTTGCGTTTAGCTTAGGTCTTATTCTGGTGGTGGTCACCGGTGGTGAGTTATTCACTAGTTCAGTGCTGACTTTGGTTGCACGTGCGAGTGGCAAAATTTCTTGGAGCATGCTGATTAAAAACTGGGTCATCGTCTATTTTGGCAACCTTGCTGGTGCGCTGATGCTTGTCGCCTGTATGCTCGTTTCCAAACAATATATGTTTGATGGTGGACAAGTTGGCCTCAATGCGATGGCCATTTCTCAGCATAAGTTGCACCACGAGTTTATGCAGGCAGTAGCGCTTGGCATTATGTGTAATGTGTTGGTGTGTGTGGCGGTCTGGATGACTTTCAGTGGTCGTACCTTGACTGACAAAATTATGGTGATGATTTTACCTGTCGCCATGTTTGTCGCCGCGGGTTTTGAGCACTGCATCGCTAATATGTTCCAAGTTCCGATGGCAATTGGTATCAAATATTTTGCACCCGCTGAGTTTTGGCAGATGACGGGTGCCAATATTGCCGACTACGCAGACCTTAACTTAATGGGTTTTTTGATCAATAACCTATTACCCGTGACGATTGGCAATATCATCGGTGGGGGTGTTTTTGTTGGCATTTGGTACTGGTTAATTTACCTTCGAGATGGATCTCACGAATAATTCCTTATTGAAGAGATGATTTTAGAAGCGGCTTTAAGGGCCGCTTTTTGTTGCCATCTCTAAACCATCGCCTTAGGTGGTGTTGACTGCTTCTGCTAGTGTTTGTTCACTATTTATACCTTTAAAACAGCTTATCCACATTTTCTGTGGATAAGCTGTTTTAAAGCCAGTGTGTAAGATCAATTCTATCAAGAAGTGCACAAAAACCCAGCAGTGGGCAGTGCATTATGCACTGAAGTAGGGCGAATATAACACCGATTCCTGAGCGGTGATCAACATCTACTATGCCTCATTTTGTTAATAATAATGTTACATTTCGGTTGCCATTTGAGCGTTTTGCGGGAAGAAATTCGCACCTCAATCCTATCTTGCAATTCATTTTGTTTCTTTTTTGTTTCTTGTTTAACGTTTATGAAAAGAAATTAAATTGACACAACTACTCACATTTCTATACATAAATTCTTAATCAAACACAACTCCGTGCGAGCTCAAAAAAGTAGTGGATTCCTTGCTATATAAGCTAGGAATCGATTGAACCCTACAAAGAGTATGGTCTAACATTTCGTATCAGAAATGGTAATAAGCTGAGCTCTGTCGTCGAGCTGCTCAAAATGACTGAAATACAAAACAGGCAAATGTATGAGTGATGTTAATAAAATAGAGAGTAATGAGAAACGTTCGCTTGAGTGGAAGTCTTTCCTCTTAATCACAGTGGTTCTCTTTCCGATCTTAAGTATCGCCTTTGTCGGCGGTTATGGATTTATTGTTTGGATGCTGCAAGTGTTCCTCTTTGGTCCTCCTGGTGCGCACGGTTAATTCCACGGTTCACCCGTAATCCTTTTGATCGAAAATTTAAGAGAGCGAATCATGAAATCATTGTTAGTCAAAATTTGGCGCACTATGACTCGTCCAGCCGTGCACATCAGCCTTGGTGTGCTCACGATGGGCGGTTTTATCGCCGGTGTGATTTTCTGGGGCGGTTTTAATACTGCACTGGAAGCCACCAACACAGAAGCATTCTGTATCAGCTGCCACACAATGCGCGACAACGTTTATGTTGAGCTGCAAGAAACCGTGCACTGGAAAAACCATTCAGGCGTGCGTGCCACTTGCCCAGACTGCCACGTACCACACGAATGGACCGCTAAAATTGCGCGTAAGATGCAAGCCTCTAAGGAGGTATTTGCGCAAGTTTTTGGTGATTTAGGTACCCCTGAAAAATTCGAAGAGCGCCGTATTGAATTGGCCAAGCATGAGTGGGAGCGCTTTTCAGCCAACAACTCATTGGAATGTAAAAATTGCCACAATTACGATTCGATGGATTTCGAACAGATGTCGGCAACCGCGCGTATTCAGATGAAACAAGCAGCGGAAAAAGATCAAAGTTGTCTAGATTGCCATAAAGGGATCGCCCACAACCTGCCTAAAAATATGGATAGCTCAGGCGGACTGATTGGCGAACTAGAGCAGTTGGCATCTAAAACCGATTACTCGGTCGGCAAGCAAGTGGTGAGCGTTCGCTTCTTACCTATTTATGAAGATGCGCAAGCCAAAGTCGAAGCAGGCCTTCTGAACCCAGCATCGGCAGTCACGGTATTGGATGAGAAAGGAGAGATGATTCAAATCGAAATTGATGGCTGGCGTAAAGCAAAAGGCTTTGGTCGTGTAATCCAAGAAGATTTTGGTATGAACATCGCTGTGGGCTCCTTGATGAAAGAAGCGGCACAAAATGATGCAATCGTCACTGTTGGTGAAAAGCGTGTCGATGATCTCACCGGTCTACCTTGGGAAAAAGTAAACGCGAAAGTGTGGATGAAAAAACAAGCCATGCTCGATAGCGTGGATCCTATTTGGGAAAAAGCGGGTGAGGCCTATAAAACGAACTGCTCTGTCTGTCATAGCCAACCGGATGAAGCGCATTTTGATGCGAATACTTGGCCGGGCATGTTTAACGGCATGATGGCATTCGTCAACTTCGACACAGACAGCGAAGCGTTAGTCTTGAAGTATCTACAAAAACACTCTTCAGATTTTGCTGAAGGTCACCATTAATCCACGTCAAACGGAGTTTTAAATATGGCGATTACACGAAGAAGTTTTCTTAAAGGTGTAGCAACCACCAGTGCGGCGTCGGTTATTGGGCCAAGTTTATTGGTCTCGACATCGGCTAACGCGGCAGAAACAACAGGCAGTTGGAAAGTATCAGGCTCTCATTGGGGTGCATTTCGCGCACATGTGTATGGCGGAAAAGTACAATCGGTCAAGCCGCTAGAGTCAGACACGCACCCCACTGATATGCTCAACGGAATCAAAGGCATTATCTATAGCCCATCACGAGTGCGTTACCCAATGGTTCGCCTTGATTGGCTCAAAAAACATAAATACAGCGGCGAAACACGTGGCAACAACCGTTTTATCCGCGTCACTTGGGATGAAGCGTTGGATCTGTTTTATCGTGAACTTGAGCGTGTACAAAAAGAGTACGGCCCTTGGGCGCTGCATGCAGGACAAACGGGTTGGAACCAAACGGGGTCATTTCACAACTGTACAGCGATGATGCAACGCGCTGTAGGTATGCACGGTAACTTCATCACCAAAGTGGGCGATTACTCAACAGGTGCAGGCCAAACCATTCTTCCTTACGTGTTAGGTTCGACAGAAGTGTATGCCCAAGGAACCTCTTGGTCTGAAATTCTTGAGCATTCAGACAACATTGTTTTGTGGGCGACCGACCCGGTAAAAAACCTGCAAGTTGGCTGGAACTGTGAAACGCACCAATCCTTTCCTTATCTTGATCAGTTGAAAGAAAAAGTGGCGAAAGGAGAGATTAACGTTATTTCGGTTGATCCAGTCAAGAATAAAACCCAGCGCTTCTTAAACAGTGACCATTGGTACATTAACCCACAGACCGATGTGGCGTTTATGTTGGCGGTGGCGCATGTGTTGTATAACGAAGATCTGTATGACAAGGCGTTCATCAAAACCTATTGCTTAGGATTTGAACCTTTTATTCAGTACGTTCAAGGCGAAACGAAAGATAAGATTGTTAAGTCGCCAGAATGGGCCGCCGAGATTTGTGGCGTAACAGCCGATAAGATCCGCGAATTTGCACGTATGCTCGTTAATGGCCGAACTCAGTTACTGTTTGGTTGGTGTATTCAGCGTCAAGAGCATGGCGAACAGCCTTACTGGGCTGGTGCGGTTGTGGCGGCGATGGTTGGTCAAATTGGCCTGCCAGGCGGGGGGATCTCCTACGGACATCACTATTCTGGTATTGGGGTCCCATCAACCGGTTTTGCCTCGCCCGGCGGTTTTCCACGTAACCTAGATACGGGTTCAAAACCGAAATGGGACAACGAAAACTACAACGGCTACAGTAAAACGATTCCTGTTGCCCGTTGGGTCGATTGTTTGCTGGAACCGGGTAAAGAGATCCGCTACAACGGTTCGAGCGTAAAACTACCCGATTACAAAATGATGGTTATTTCAGGCAACAACCCGTGGCATCATCACCAAGATCGTAACCGAATGAAGAAGGCGTTCCGCAAGCTTCAAACCGTCGTCACGATCGATTTTGCTTGGACGGCGACTTGCCGTTTCTCCGACATCGTTCTTCCTGCCTGTACTCAGTTTGAGCGCAATGATATCGATGTATACGGTTCTTATTCGGGCAAGGGTTTGATTGCCATGCACCGCTTGGTTGACCCTCTGTTCCAATCGCGTACTGACTTTGAGATTTTCACTGAATTGACGCGTCGCTTTGGCCGCCATGAAGAGTTCACACGCGGCATGGATGAGATGGAGTGGGTCCGTTCGCTCTATGACGAGTGTAAAAAAGCCAACGCGGGTAAGTTTGATTTACCAGAATTTGAACAGTTTTGGCAGCAGAGCGTACTGGATTTTGGTGAAGGCCAACCTTGGGTTCGCCACGCCGATTTCCGTAAAGACCCTGAGATAAACGCATTGGGTACACCGTCTGGCTTTATCGAGATTACGTCACGTAAGATTGGGCGTTATGGCTATGAACATTGCCAAGATCACCCGATGTGGTTTGAAAAAACCGAGCGTTCGCACGGCGGTCCGGGTTCAGATAAGCATCCATATTGGTTACAATCTTGTCACCCAGATAAGCGTTTGCACTCACAAATGTGTGAGTCAGAAGAGTATCGCGCGACCTATGCTGTCAATGGCCGTGAGCCCGTGTATATCAACCCAATCGATGCGAAACAAAAAGGCATTAAAGCTGGGGATTTAGTTCGCGTATTTAATGATCGCGGCCAGCTATTAGCTGGTGCCGTTTTAAGCGATGGCTACCCGCGCGGCGTGATCCGCATCGAAGAGGGGGCGTGGTATGGCCCGTTGAATGAAAAAGAGGGAGCTATTTGCACCTATGGCGATCCAAATACACTCACACTCGATGTCGGCTCATCTGAGCTGGCGCAAGCCACTTCAGCCAATACTTGCATTGTCGATTTCGAGAAATTTACTGGTAAAGTACCACCAGTGACGTCATTCGGTGGACCAATCGAAGTGGCGTAATTCCGTCATGAGCTCAACGAAACGCCAGCAAACATGCTGGCGTTTTACTTGTCACATCCAAACTTGTACCTTGGGCGTTCTCATTGTTGAATAAAATAGCATACGGAGCCACGTCAAAGAGAAAACGTGATCAAAACAACTTACATGCAACGCGAATTCATTAGACACTGCCAGAACAACAATTTGTACTTTGTACTGAGGTGTTATGACAACGATCACTCTGCCATGTCATCGAGAAGTTGAGTTACTTCAACCGGATTTGATTGCCCAATTGCAAGGCGATGAGATCAGTTTTTCCTATTCAGGAATACATAACTCGCCCATTTCCGATCACTACTCGCTGTTTCGCACTCTATTTGACGTTGAATCGGACGCACGAGTGATTGGTGACGGTTTTCAAATGCTAGCGCAAACTGCAGGTTCGCCGCATCATCCGGTGGATGTGGGGCGTTGCCCTGACAATAGCTTGAGCTACCGGATTTACCCGCTGCAAGACAGCCAACGTTATTACAACACGCTGGTGATTGAACAATCCACCGGATACCAACTGTTTGGTTTTACCTCTTGCCACCGTTTTGCTGGCTATTTTGAAATTCTTGAGGAAAGGACGGGCACCTATTTAGTCGCTTCCATTGACGGCGAGCAGACCCATCCACAAGATTGGACAAATAACAGTTTAGAATCCGTCGTTATTTTGCAAGGTGATTCATTATCAGGTTTGTATCAACAGTATGCGCAATATATTAGTTGTCACCATACGCCGCGTGCTGGTGTGGCACAACCTGCGCCCGTTGGATGGTGTTCATGGTATGCCTATTATGCCGATGTTAATGAACAGCACATCCTAACCAACCTTGCGGCAATGCAAGGAGAACTTTCGGGGCTAGAATGGGTGTTGCTGGATGATGGCTATCAGGCGTTTATGGGCGATTGGTTGACGCCGTCCGATAAGTTTTCTCGTGGTGTTAAAGCGCTGATCCAAGAGATTAAACAAGCGGGCAAAAAACCCGCAATTTGGCTCGCTCCCTTTATCGCACAAGCTGAATCTCAATTGTTTAAGCAACATCCAGATTGGTTTGTACAAAATGCTCAAAGACAACCACTGAAAGCCGAAGAAATAACCTACGGTGGCTGGCGCTGTACACCTTGGTATGTGCTGGATGGCTCTCATCCTGACGTGCAGGAATACTTAACCCATGTGATTAAAACCATGAAAGAAGAGTGGGGGGTTGAGCTGTTTAAGTTAGATGCGAACTATTGGGGAGCACTTAAAGGACGGCGTTATCAGTCGGGAGTGACGGGGGTTGAAGCGTACCGTTTAGGGATGCAGGCGATCGCCGAAGGCGCGGGAGAGGCATGGTTACTTGGATGTAACGCGCCGATGTGGCCGTCACTGGGGCTGGTGGATGCCATGCGTGTTTCGGACGATGTCGAGCGTTCGCCACAGCGCTTTGAACAAATCGCTAAAGAGACCTTTTATCGCAGTTGGCAGCACCGCAAGTTATGGCAAATTGATCCTGATTGCGCAACACTGACGTCGCTTGCGAATCAATCGACCGATCGCGTCAGCTATGAATTTCATCGCAATGTATTGCTTGCGTGTGGTGGTTTATTGCTTTCAGGTGATCCACTCCCAGAATTGACCTCTTTTGCTAAGCAGAGCCTAAATAAGTTAATGATTAGGCGCAAACACAACCAAGATGCGGCTAAGCCAACTTCATTGGCTCTCAATCACCTATTTTTAAAGTTAACAGAACGCAATGATCTGCACTGCTTATTCAATTACCAAGGTGAGGCGTGTGACTATACCTTAACAGCGAGCCAGCCAGTGGATTGGTACGACTACTGGACAGGAGATAAGCTTTCGCCAGAGCCAGTCAAAGTATTTGAAGTCTCCTTGGCAAGTGGCTTAACCAGCCGAGCAGTGATTACCTCTTGTTAGTGGAGTGCCCTTGTTAACAGAGTGCTCTTGTTAAGAGTGCTCAGGTTAACTGAATGATTCGGGGTAGCGGAATGCTGCGCTAAATTAGCCATAATTTCTTAACCACAAGTCATGACAAATTCTGAAAATCAGGTAAAGTATCGGCCTTTGTGAGCAATCTCGCCTATCACCTTCGATAGGCCATCAAATAGCATTAAAATAGGAAGAAAGATGATTTTCGTTGTCGGTCATAAAAACCCAGATAGTGATAGCATTTGTGGTGCATTAGTTGCTGCTGAATTACTTAAAGCACGTGGTCTAGAAGCGACGCCTGTTCGTCAAGGTGAAATTAACCGTGAAACTCAACACATTCTTGCAACAGCCGGTGTTGATCAACCTGAACTTCGCACTAGTGTAGCGGGCGAAAAAGTATGGCTTGTGGACTATACCGATCTTGCGCAAGCACCTGATGATATCAACCAAGCGGAAATTCTCGGTATTGTTGACCATCATCGCCTAGGCGACGTAATGACAGTGAATCCGCTAGAAGCGTGGATTTGGCCAGTTGGCTGTACCTGTACTATCTTGTTCAACCTATTCAAGATGGAAAATGCGCCAATCACACGTCCTTTAGCCATATTGATGATGTCTGCGATTTTGTCTGACACGGTCGGTTTTGCGTCTCCAACGTGCACACCAAAAGATAAAGAAGCTGTGCTGGCACTGGCTGAAATTGCTGAGGTTGAAGACCTTGATGCCTTTATTAAAGCGCTTTTGATTGCGAAAACAGACATTGAAGGTTTATCTGCCGCTCAACTTGTTGAGAAAGATTTGAAAGCTTACCCATTCAACGGCCGTGATGTGGTGGTTGGTCAAGTGGAATTGGCAACGCTTGAACAAGTCGATGGCATGATTGACGCCATTCAAGCAGACCTAGTTCGTCGCTGCGAAGAGGAAGGCCTTGCGTTTGCCGCCGTGATGTTGACCGACATTACCACCGCGCAGACTCGTCTTCTATACACCGGTGAATGGGCTGAAAAACTGACTAAACACGAACAAGATGGCATGTTGATGATGGAAAATACCTTAAGCCGTAAGAAACAAGGTTGGCCTTGGCTGCAAGCTGAATTGGCTTAATCCTTTTTATCATCTTATTGTTTAAGATTCTAAATGTAACGCCTGCAGTGCTACACTGTAGGCGTTTTTATATTCCCCAACTTTCGCATGGAGCCGGGCTATGGCAGACGCATTAACCACAGAACAGATAGAAGCAATCAATCGCTATAATGAAGAAGAACGTTTTAAATACTGCATTAAAGCCATTGTTGCAAACCGTGAAGTTTGGATACTAAAAGATGAGCACGGTTGTGTCATGCTCAACACAGAAGAAGATGATTGTGTTCCTGTGTGGCCTAACCAAGAGTTTGCCAAGGCATGGGCAACAGGCGAGTGGCAAGCGTGTGAAGCGGAAGCGATCTCTTTGAACAAATGGCACAGCCGTTGGACTTCAGGCTTGGAAGAAGATGAATTGTCGGTGGTGGTGTTCCCCAATGAGAATGAAGAAGGCGTTGTGTTATTTCCCGACGAGTTTGATTTTGAATTGAAAAAGCAAGCCAGTAAAACGCGCTAACTCAAAGAGCTTCTGATAGAAGCTCTTTTTCCAACACGATTAAATGTTAGATGGCACTCTCCGGCTGTCAGACAAAGTACTTCACAATGCTCTTGACAGCCCTGCCATAGGCCTTACTCCAGTCTAGGCCTCAACGCTTTCCAAATACCCTGAATTCCAGTTTGTAACGCTCGTTTTGCCGTTACAAACCGCATGACACAGTGGGATGGGTGAATGTATTTTCAGACAGTTTTGATGTGTACCCAAAAGTGGCATTACTGGCTTAGTTTGACAATGAAGTGCAGCGCAAGGTACTCACTGTCTTTTACCTGAATAGAAGACGTCAGTGGCAGGCTGGGACTGCTAACAGTACTTCTCTTTTTCTGACTGTCCCCTATGCTGTCTCCACCTCACGTTTTGTATTAGGTAACCTATGGAAAGCTATTAGTATGAGAACAAGGTGGTTTACTTTCACCAGCACGAAATGGGGCAGAAGTGTTTCAGCCAGAACGGGCTGAAACCTTAAAGCTTTAAACACTTGAACGCGAATATGCCAACTCTGAAAATTGAATAATGTGGACAAAGAGCATTCCTTTAGTCCACAGTCTTGGTACAGCAGAGAACTTATGTTAATTATTGAAATTCATAGCCAAATACTCAGCTAAATTTCTTCACTTAACCATGTCGCATACTGCTTAGTGTAGTAGCTGACAATTAAATCTGCTCCAGCTCGTTTTAGCCCAATAAAAGTTTCGTTCACCACTAACTTTTCATCGAGAGCACCAGCTAGAGCCGCAAATTTAATACTCGCATACTCTCCACCTACTTGATAAGCGGCTAACGGTAAATGAGTCTCTTGCCTTAAGCGGGAAAGCACATCTAAATAAGGTGTGCCTGGTTTGACCATAAGGATATCAGCACCTTCAGCTTCATCAAGAGAAGCTTCGAGTAAAGCTTGTCGACCGTTGGCATAGTCAAGTTGATAGCCTTTCCTATCACCATTGAGTTCACAATCTACTGCCGTTCTAAATGGCCCGTAAAAGGAAGAAGCAAACTTTGCTGAATGTGCCAAAATTGCCACGTCATGATAACCGGCGGCATCAAGAACCAGACGAATCGCTTTTACTTGACCATCCATCATTGCTGAAGGAGCTAACATGTCTGCACCCGCTTGAGCTGCTGTTAAAGCTTGCTTGACCAAGTTTTCAACCGTAAGGTCGTTACACACTTTACTACTCTTTATTACTCCACAATGCCCATGATCAGTATATTCACAGAAACAAATATCTGGAATAACCATCATATCAGGCACAGCAGACTTTATTATTTTAATCATACGTGCAAGTAAACCATGATCATTCCATGTGTCGCTTCCTTGCGCATCTTTAGTATGAGATATTCCAAAAGGCATCACATAGCGTATACCTAAAGCATGAAGTTCTCGGACCTCATCCGCTAAATGAAACTCTGGGATTCTGCTTATGCCAGGTAGAGTAGAAATTGGCACAGGTTGCTCTATATGCTCCTCGACAAATATAGGATGAATTAAATCACCTAGCTGCACATGATTTTCTCTTAATAAGTCTCGCATAGCTTCGGAACTTCGGAGGCGTCTTAGGCGTCGTATTGGGGCAGTATTCAAAATATCATATCCTAATTTAAGTTACTCGATACAAAGGTTCGTTAGTCAGAGCTTATGATTTCTCTTTAGTAAAAAATCACTTTTTGATCTAAAAAATACAGTTTTTTCACTCTGATTTTCAATACAAAATCAGTCAATAGTTATGTCAGAAATGAGGTGGCAGCCTACTACGCAATACTTTTCTATATTCAGGCTTCGTATAACTTTTAGTATGGAAACATATGCCTTCACATTTGTACTAAACGATTTTGGAGCAAAACTATTTTAGCAACACGCATCTATCATCATAAATGAAATACTCTCAACGCTAACGAAACTAATTCCCTCCCCTTTTAGGGGAGGGTTAGGGTGGGGTGAACACTGTCAATCCTCCCCTTCAAGAGGAGGGCTAGGGTCTGAACACCCCCTCCTAACCTCCCCCTAAAAGGAGGAGGAACAGTACTGTATCTGAATCGTTCACACGATATTGTCTTCCGACATTAAATACAGAGCGGCTATTTAAAGCTGGGCGCTTTGTTGAAGTGGCTCTCAATCATTCTTTGAGTGATGGGATGAGTTGGATTAGACAATACTTCTTGTGTGTCACCCGATTCGACTACTTCGCCTTCGTGCATCACCATAATTTTATCAGTAATGTGTTTTACAATACCAAGGTGTTGAGAGACATACACAAACGAGACACCCATCTCTTCTTGCAGTTCTAGAAACAAGTTAATCATCTGTGATCGCATTGCCATGTCTAACCCGTTTAATGCTTCATCAGCCACAATGATCGACGGTTGTAGAATCAGTGCTCGTGCCAAGCAAATCCGCTGTTTTTGCCCGGTGGCGAGCATTTGCGGGTAGAAGTAGGCGTGCTCTGGCAATAACCCAACGCGCAATAGCGTATCTTTCACGCGCTTCATGCGCGCTTCCGGTGGCATATTGGTGTTTCTTTTGAGCGGCCCTTCTAGAATACGACCAATTTGAATTCTTGGGTTGAGCGATGTGTTCGGATCTTGAAAAATCATTCGAATCAGCTTACAGCGCGTGGAGTAATCCTTGTGTTCCAATAACTCTCCATTAACGCGTATCTCGCCAGCCGAGGGTTCAACCATCCCCGCAAGCATTCGTGCCAATGTCGATTTGCCAGAACCATTTTGGCCAATAAAACCAATGGTTTGTCCCGCTTCTAACGTAAAGCTGACCGGTTTGACCGCATGTTGAATTTTCTTGCGAAACAGGCCTGAACGGGTAATGAAATCTTTAGTTAACCCGTTCACTTCTAATAATGATGCACTCATGACTGTTGTTCCATATTGAGTGGGAAATGACAGGCAAACTTATGATTTTTAATACGTTGTGGATACGGTATTTCAACGCATTGGCGCTGAGCATAGGGACAGCGAGGCCCCAACCGGCAACCAATCGGTAAATGTTGCAAGGGTGGAATGGAACCCGGTAAGGATTGCAATTTTTCTTTATGCGGGATCCAATCACTAAAATCAGGCATCGCTTTCAGTAGTGCAGCCGTATAAGGGTGTTTGGGTTCACTCAATATTTTCTGGGTATCGGCTGACTCAACAGACTGACCGCAGTACATCACTGTAATACGGTTAGCCCATTGGGTAATGGTGGTTAAGTCGTGGCCAATCAATAGAATCGTGGTGTTATTAACCTGATTCATCCGGCTGAGCAGGCGCAATATCTGTGATTGGGTAATGGGGTCCAAATCGTTCGTTGGTTCATCAGCAATCAAAATTTTTGGTTTGGTTGCGATAGCCATCGCAATCATCACTTTCTGACACTCACCATCAGTTAGCTCATAGGGGTAGCTACTCATGATGCGAGCGTGCTCTTTGATTCCTACTTTATGTAAAAGGGCAATGGCTTGTTTTTTACGCCATGTAAAACGCTGCCACCATTTGCCTTCAAATGTGCGCGATGGAATTGATTCAATCAGCTGTTTTCCCACTTCATCTGAAGGGTCTAAGCAGGTTGATGGTTCTTGAAAAATCATCGCGATGTCGCGGGCAATCACTCGCCGGCGTTCGCGCGGCGTCAGCTGAAGTAGATCAATGTTACCTAAGCGCATGCGGTCGGCGGTGATGGTCCAATTATCTTTGCATATTCCTACGATGGCTTTAGCCACCAAGCTTTTTCCTGATCCGGATTCTCCCACCAATCCGCGAATTTCGCCTTCGTTCATGGTTAAGCTCATGCGATCGACTGCTTTTACCATGCCTTGTGGCGTATCAATTTCGATGGTGAGATGGCGAATATCTAATAATGGCATTATTCCACCCCTGCATTCAGAGCTTGTCGTACACCTTCACCGACTAAGTTGATGATGATCACCGTAAACATAATCGCTAAACCGGGGAGAGTGACTGTCCACGGTGCGAGGTAAATCAGCTCAACTGAATCACCTAAGATGGTGCCCCATTCGGTGCTTGGTGCTTGAGCACCCAAACCAAGAAAGCCCAAAGCGGTGATGTCTAAGATGGCAATGGATAACGCGAGTGTTATTTCGTTGGCGATGACAGCAAGTACATTGGGTAAAATGGAGTTCCACAACAGATAAAAGTCATTGGCACCATCTAAACGTGCGGCGAGGATATAGTCTTTTTCTACTTCGTTGTGTACGGCAATATACACCGAGCGAACAAAGCGAGGAATGAGTGCCAAACCAATCGCAAGCAAAATATTAAACTCGCCAAAACCGAGCAGTGCCACAAAAATAATGGCAAGCAGCAATGATGGAATCGACATGACTGTGTCGAGTAAGTGGTTCAATGTACTGGACAGTAATCCTTTGGTCATGCCTGCCATGATACCGATAAAACAGCCGATCACAGCCGCGATAGCGGTGATTAAAATAGCGGCAGCGAAGGTGTATTGGGTACCATCAATCAACCGTGACAAGATGTCTCGGCCTAAATCATCGGTACCTAAGAAAAATTCGACAGTGCCTGCAGGATCCCAAGAAGGCGGTATTAATAGGTTGCTCGTTTGCAACTGCGGATCATGAGGGGCTATCCAAGGAGAGGTGAGGGTAATCAACACAATGAGTCCTAAGCACCACAAGCCAAACATCGCCAAACTGTTATTGCGATAGCTGCGCCAAAACCGCTCAAACTGAGTCGGAATATGCTCTTCCTGATAAATGTTATTTGTTAGCATACCATTCCTTTCTTACCAGCGGGTTAACCATAGCGCCAATCAAATCAGACAGAATGTTTGCTGTGAGAACGAGCGTACCAACTACGATCACGCCGGCTTGAATGGAGACATAATCTTGGTTAGATAATGCATCGAGCAGCCAACGGCCGATTCCCGGCCAGTTGAAGATGGATTCAGTAATAATTGCTAGCGTTAACATACTCGATAACTGAACCCCGAATTTAGGAATAATAGGTGGAATTGCATTTCTCAGCACATGCTCGGTGACAATTTCGTAATCACTTAAACCCTTAATTCGAGCGGCGCGTATATAGTTTTGAGCCATTACATCGGCCACCGAAGAACGCATCAGGCTCACCACTTGTGTCGTCGGTGCTAGAGCCAGTACCAAGCAGGGTAAAATCATATGTTCAATAACACTTTGCAAAGCATGAGCACGGTAGTTGCCTTCAGCGAAAAAAGCATCGATCAGAGCGAAACCTGTCACGTGTTCCACTTGGTAGAGCAGATCATAACGTCCTGAAACAGGAAACAGCTCATAATGCAGTGAAAAGACCATGATCATTAGCAAAGCTACCCAAAATAGCGGTGCTGAATAGCCGGACATTGACGTGAAGGAGATGACGGTATCAATCCATTTACCTTGCTTCATTCCTGCGAGCGTACCAATAGGGAGACCAATTAACAAAGAGAGAGTAAAAGCAATGAGGCATAACTCCAGCGTTGCTGGAAAGACCATCGCCAGTTCGTCCACAATCGGGACACCACTGTGATTGACGCCAAAATTCAGTTGCAGTAGTTGCCCTAAATAGGTTGACCAACCTGACCAAAATCCATGAGCAGTTAGAGGCGACTGTGGATCTAAGCGCAGCAGCGCAAATCCGACCATAGTCAAAATGAGTAACGTGATAATAAATAAGTTGAGTCTGCGTACCGTATATAAAAACACTATTCGATCCTCTCAACCGTATTGAATGGTTGTACATTAAATGGGCTGAGTTTAAAGCCCGTTAATGTTTTGCTGTACGCTTTAAATTGCATGCCGTGTGCCAATGGGATAACCGGGAACTCTTCGTTTAAAATATTTTGTGCTTGTTTGTATAAGTTAAGGCGATAGCGCGACTTGTCTACTTCCAAGGCCAAATCGAGTAGAAAATCGAAATCACTATTGCACCACATCGAGGCATTGAGCCCTGAGCGATCTGAATTACATGAGAGCAGTGGACGCAAAAAGTTATCTGGGTCTGCGGTATCGCCATTCCAACCGGTTAAAATCAGATCAACGTTGGCATGCTGGGTCAAATTTGAGCGATCGAGGCGGTCTTCCGTGATGATATGCAATGTAATACCAATGTCGGCAAGGTTAGCGTTAATTAACTCGGCGGTTTTACGTGGGCTTGGATTATAGGCATGAGACTCTGCAGGAACAGACATCGTCAATTCCAAGTTGGCGTAATAGCCAGCCTCTTTAAGTAATGCGATCGCGTAGTTACGATCATAGCGAATTTGAATATTGTCCTTTTGATAGGCCCAAGAGGAGGGGGGAAGAATGTTATAAGCAATACTTCCTGTACCGTAATAGACCGAGTCCAAAATATTTTGGCGGTTGATCGCAAAATTAAGCGCTTTACGCACGCGAACATCACTGAGCGCAGGGTGAGAGGTATTCACAGCAATATAAGACACGTTCATCGCAGGCTTGGCATCAAGCTCTATTTCCGATTGCTGCTTGATAATAGGGATTTGGCTTGAAATAGGCGAGCTGAGCACATCGCATTCATGGCGTAGTAGTTTGGCGAGTGTCCCTGTACCTCGGTTGGAGACATCAAATACGACTTGTTCCATCTTCGCCACGCCATTCCAATAAGCGCCATGACGACGGAGGCGGATAAGGTCATTCACTTTAAATTCGTCTAGATAAAATGGTCCGGATCCAACAGGATGGCTGTCGATCATGCTTTTTTCATCTTCAATCACTAATTGATTAGCATACTCATAGGAGAGTATGACAGCGTGACTGGTGGCGATATTGGATAAAAAGGAGTTGTCGGGACGGCTGAGGGTAAATTTAACCGTGAGTTCATCCAGAGCTTGAACATCGATCAGCAAGTTTTTGAAATCAATACCCGCAAACCATGGGTAGACGCCACTATTGACGTAATGAAACGGGTTGGTTGGGTCAATGATTCGGCGAAAGCTGAAGACCACATCATCGGCATTAAGAGCGCGAGTCGGTGTAAACCAAGCGGTTGATTGAAATTGAACGCCATCGTTTAGCTTGAATGTATACTCTGTACCCTGTGGATTCACTGTCCAACTCGTGGCCAGACTTGGTATCGGTTGTAAGGTTTCTGAATCCAATTGCAACAGCGTGTCGTAAATCTGTGGGCTGAGAGCTTCAGACGTAATGCCGCTCTCAACCAATTGTGGGTTAAAAGTGGTGGGATTGCCGTGACCACAATATACGAATCCGCTCTGGCGAATTTTACTATGGTCAATTTGTTCGCTACAGCCTATCAGTAGGCTAAAGCTGCATATTCCTAGTGCGAATCGTATCAATGTTTTCATAAAGAGAAATAACTGTGAGAAGTAAGGCAAACAAAGCTAATCATTATGCCTCAAAATCCTGATAATCTACCATTTTTTGTTGATCTAAACCTAGGGTTAATCATCATTGCTGCCGACGAGTTGATATTTTCTCACCATACCTCTCAATTGGTGGTAGCTCAAGCCGAGTAATTCTGCAGCTTGTCTTTGATTAAACTTACTGGCATTGAGCGCGGCACTCAGTAGTTGTCTGTCCTGATCCTCCTGCCATATTTTGTAATCCATCGGAAATTCAAAGCCAGTGGTGTAAGTATGGCGATCTGTGGAGAGATTGCCAGTAAGGTCATCTGGTTTGTGCCACTCATTAGCAAAAGGGTTAAAAACCAAGTTTTCAATCGGATGGGAGGCCGTTCCGTGTTGATAGACAGCACGCTCCACGACATTTTTAAGTTCACGCACATTTCCCGGCCACAAGTAGTGTTGAAGCTGATCTGCCGCTTCTGCACTAAACCCGACAAAGAGCGCTAAGTTCAGTTCACGGCACATCTTAATAGCGTAATACTCAGCAAGTGGCATAATATCTTCTTTTCGCTCTCTTAGCGGTGGAAGCTGGATCACATCAAAGGCCAGTCGGTCGAGTAAGTCAGCTCGAAACTTTCCAATTTCAGCTAATTGTGGAAGATTGGCGTTGGTTGCGCAGACGATACGGACATTCGCATTAAGCCGTTGGCTACCGCCGACACGTTCGTAATGTCCATATTCAATCACTCGAAGTAGTTTCTCTTGTACAGCAAGCGGCGCAGTGGCGAGCTCGTCCAAAAAAAGAGTTCCACCTTCTGCCCGTTCAAATCGTCCTTGGTGACGTCCTTTGGCTCCGGTAAACGAGCCTGATTCATGGCCAAAGAGCTCAGAGTCAATTAACCCTTCACTCAAGGTTGAACAGTTTAACGAAACCAGTGGTTGGTCCCAACGTTTGGAAAGATAGTGTAAGCGCTGAGCGATTAACTCTTTGCCCGTTCCTCGCTCGCCAATAATTAATACCGGCCTATCAATCGGTGCAAGCTTAGAGACTTTATCCAGTACCGATAAAAATTGAGGCGCTTCACCCAGTAAGTTTTGTTGCATGTTCACTCTCCACACTGTGATTGAAAGGGTGGTTAAATTCACCAACTCTTGGCGAAAATCATCATAGCACAGTAATCTCATTCTATGAGACATTATCTAATTTATTGATTATCAATAGATTTATATATGGCATGAAACTTGGTTATCTCTTCTCGTCTTAAACGTTTTGAGCGATTCAAAATGGCTCACCAATAACTACATCGTCATGAACAACTAATCAGGAGATTGAACATGGGTATTTTTTCTCGTTTTGCCGATATCGTAAACTCGAATATCAGTGCACTGTTAGATAAAGCGGAAGATCCTGAAAAGATGATCCGCTTAATCATCCAAGAGATGGAAGACACCTTGGTGGAAGTACGCACCAATTCGGCCAAAGCTATTGCGGATAAGAAAGAGCTCGCGCGTAAAGTAGATTCTATGGCCTCTCATATTGAAGATTGGCAACAGAAAGCGACCTTGGCGCTTGCTAAACAGCGTGAAGATCTCGCTCGCGCTGCTTTAATTGAAAAAAAGAAATTGCAAGAAATGCAGAAAGGCTTGCACACTGAACAAACCTTGGTAGAAGAAACTATCGATAAATTGACTGGGGAAATCGGTAAGTTAGAGGCCAAAATTGCCGAAACACGGGTGAAGCAACAAGCTTTGGCACTTCGTAGCCAAACTGCGCACAACCGTCGTGATGTGCAACATCATTTGCATACTAGCCGTACTGATGAAGCGATGGCGAAGTTTGAGCAGTACTCGCGTAAAGTCGATGAACTTGAAGCTGAAGCCGATCTCTACGCTATGTCTGGTAACGCTAAGTCACTCGACCAAGAATTTGCTGAACTTCAAGCGCAAGATGAAATTGAACAAGAGCTAGCAAAACTGAAACAGCAAATGGACAAAAACCAATAACGAGGAGTGGCATATATGTCATCATTTTTTATCGCAGGTCCACTGATTGTCTTTTTGATTTTTGTTGCACCGATATGGCTTTTTCTGCATTACAGAGGTAAACGACATAGCAGCAACTCATTGTCACAAGAGGATTTAGAGCGGATTAAAGCGTTATCTGAAAAAGCGGAAAAACTGCAAAGCCGTGTTGAAACCCTTGAACGCATCTTAGATGCTGAATCACCGACTTGGAGGCAAAATCATGGCTAGCCGAGAACTCTATAAAGATCCGGTCAATGGCAAAATAGCTGGCGTATGCGCTGGGCTTGCTAATTATCTTGGGTTAGAAGTTTGGTTGGTGCGTATATTGGTCATCTCGGCTGCACTACTCGGTGGTGGTTTTTTAGTGCTTTTAGCTTATATGGCTTTGATGCTGATGTTAGAAAAGCAGCCTACTCAGTATGTTGAAACGCTAAAAGCCCAACGCGAACATACATTGAAGAATAAGCCTTGGGAGCAAGGACAAACCGCCGAAGCTTTGCTGGCGACATTGGATCAAGATTTAACTCGAGTGGATCAGAAAATCCGTAAAATGGAGGCTTATGTCACCTCTGAAGCATTTAAAGTCAATCGTGAGTTTAATCAGCTTTAAAAAGTAAAGCTAGGCACGTAGATTTGCAGTGTCATTGTTCAACTGACACCGCAAATGAAGGTAAGGGTAAGGAAACAAAAAATGAAGCATCATACAGAAATGACTTGTGCATGGGCGATGAATCACCCTTTAGAGCGCGATTATCACGATAATGAGTGGGGCATTCCCGTTTACGATGATGTCAAGTTGTTTGAATTTTTGACGTTAGAAGGTGCGCAAGCTGGGCTGAGCTGGATTACGATTTTGAAAAAGCGCGAAGGTTATCGCTTAGCCTTTGACGGCTATGATCTTGAAAAACTTGCTCAGTACGACGAAACGCGGGCACCTTATATTATCGAACATTTCGATGTGGTGAAGCACAAAGGCAAAATTGCCTCTGTCTATTCCAATGCACGAGCGGCTTTACTGTTGCAGCAAGAGTATGGTTCCTTATCCAAAGCATTGTGGCAGTTTGTGGATGGTCAACCAGTGCTCAATCATTGGCAGCAGATGAGTGATATCCCTACATCGACGCCCACGTCTAAGGCGATGAGCCAATTTCTAAAGAAAAAAGGCTTCAAGTTTATTGGTGAAACGATTTGTTATGCTTTTATGCAGGCGGTGGGTATGGTGAACGATCATTTGGCTGATTGCCCCAAGCGTTAATTTTTCAGGGTAACCTAATATGCAAAAGGCCGCTTAAGATTCAGCGGCCTTTTGGTCTTCCGCTCATATTATGCACGCAGAGCAAGCTGTGCACTGTAGCGTTCTAATCCCGCTTTTAGATCAGCGATCAGATCGTCTACATCTTCAAGACCAATATGTACTCGAATCAGTGTACCTGCAAAGTGCGGGTGTGCGACGGTTCTTAAATTATCAAAGCTTTTGGGTTCATTAGCTAAAATCAAGCTTTCAAATCCACCCCATGAAAAGCCCATACTAAAATGTTGCATGCCATCGAGCAAAGCCGTCGTAGCTTTTGTATCACTGCTCTTTAATACAAATGAAAACAGCCCGTTACCACCAGTGAAATCACGCTGATAAAACTCATGTCCAGGACAAGTCTCTAGCGCAGGATGGCGAACATGATCCACTTCAGGTTGCTCTGCTAACCAGTGCGCAATGGTTAAGCTATTTTGAGCATGCTGACGTAAGCGAACATCTAACGTTCTTAGCCCTCGTAGCCCTAAATAAGCGTCATCAGGTGAGACACATTGCCCCATTAAATAGCTTTGCTCTCGCAATTGATCCCAGCATTTTTCATTGGCAATCGCTGTTCCTAACATCACGTCTGAGTGGCCAACAATGTATTTTGTCGCCGCTTGGATCGAAATATCAACACCATGTTCAAAAGGTGAAAAGTTAACGCCCGCCGCCCAAGTGTTATCCAGCATGACAATGATGTCATGTTCATGTGCAACCTGCGCTAAGGTTGGGATATCTTGCACTTCCATCGTGATCGAACCGGGTGATTCAGTGAACAACACTTTGGTATTGGGTTGGATCAAAGTACGGATCCCTTCACCTATGGTCGGTGGGTAGTAGGTCGTTTCTATGCCCATTTTTTTCATGATTTTTTCACAAAAATCACGAGTAGGTTCATAGCAAGTGTCGACCATCAGAATATGGTCACCCGTTTGCACAAAGGAAAGAATACTATTGGCAATGGCGGCCGCACCGCAAGGGAAAAGCGCGCAACCGACGCCACCTTCAATTTCCACCATTGCTTCTTGGAACGCAAAGTGCGTATGAGTACCACGGCGTCCATAAAAGAGTGTTTTATTAGCCCGATTGACAGTGGCCTGATTTTTTTCAGCCACACTATCAAATACAACGGTAGAGGCGCGCTGAATAGGTGGGTTGACAACGCCATTGGTCCACTTTTTACTACGACCCGCATTGACCAACAGTGTTTTTTTACCTTCTGACATCCGAAATCCTTGTCTGGGAGAGAGTTCGTTATTTAAAACATGGAGTTGCCTAGCTTGGCAACCCCAATCAGATAAAAAGTTTACAGCAGCGGATTAAACAGATAGAACAATCGTTCAAAAAACCTATGATACAGCGGGCGTTGCTCCCATATTGGTAGCTCAACCAAGTGAGATTGTTCTATATAGTGTTGCTGTAGCCAGTTCATTTCCTGAGTGAAGGATTGGTCTTCAATCGCGAGCGTGACTTCAAAATTGAGCCATAGGCTGCGCATATCGATATTCACTGTACCGACAAGACAGAACTGGTTATCGATCACGACGGATTTAGTGTGCAGCAAACCACCGTAGAATTCGTATATTTTCACCCCGGCTTCCAGTAGCTCACCATAGAATGCGCGAGATGCCCATTTGACCATCAATGAGTCATTTTTATGTGGAATAATGATCTCAACATTGATACCGCGCTGAGCGGTCATTTTTAGCGTTGCTAATAGGTCTGCACTAGGCACAAAGTAAGGGGTAGTGATCCTAACGGATTGGTTTGACTGATTAATCGCCAGTGTTAACACTTGGGAGATTAAGTTTTCTGGCATACCAGGGCCTGAGGGGACAACCTGTACTGGATGATGGGGTTGATCCGGGCCAATTGTACATTCTGGTTGTGCTGGTAACATACGTGTTCCCGTTTCCACCTCCCAATCCCAGCAATGTACTGCGGACAGCACATTGACCGCAGGCCCGGTAATACGAACCATAATATCGACCCATTGACCCACACCGGAGTTTTGCTTGAAATAGGCTGGGTCAACCAAATTCATCGAGCCTGTGTAGGCAATTTTATCGTCGATAACAATGATTTTACGATGTTGGCGTAGGTCTAAGCGGCGTAAGAACATCCGCCACGGGCTCACTTCTAACGCTTGGACGACTTCAACTCCTGCGTCTTTCATCATGGTATACCAATGACTTTTGAAGAAGCGGGGGCTCCCTGCGGAATCAAGCAGCAGCTTAACGTGCACATCCCGTTTGGCCGCTTGGATCAGAGCCGACGCAACCGAATCCGCCAATCCACCTGGGTGCCAAATATAAAATACCATTTGAATACTGGTGTGAGCTTGTTCGATGTCGGCAATGATGGAATGCAGAATTTCGTTAGGGGAGGTTTGCAGTGATAACGTATTACCACTTAAGGCCGGAATCCCCATACGGTGGTTACACAGTTCATCAATTTTATAAATTTGAGCACCCATTCCCTCAGGGGCATGAGCCTGGCAATCGTTAAGCTGTCTAAACCAATCACCAAATGGAGCAAACATTTCCTTCGCACGCTCTGCACGCTTGCGCCCTAAATTTAGCTCACCAAAAAGAAAGTAGCAGATCACTCCCACAATCGGAATGATATAAATCACCATCAGCCAAGCCAGAGAAACACTCACAGCTCGGCGTTTCAATACAACGCGTAGCGTGACTGCGGCGACCAAAAACCAATAGAGTGCGATGCCTGCTAAAGTAAGAACGTGGTAAACCTTGTCCATGCCATTAATCTTGTCGATAGAATAAGTCACGATAGTAAAGGGAAAGGGAAAAGTAAGGAAGTTTATCGCGTGAATAATATGAAAATAGTAACAGATGAATTGTGTTACTAAAGTGATCATGGCAGTTAAAAAAATGATCTGAGGATAAAAAAGCAACAATTGAACTATAAAACTACGGTCTAATCCATAATTTATATCGTTCGGACTTCCAATTTTAATCTCAAACTGTTTTACTTGCCACCATCTCAGTGCGACTAAAAATTATAACTTGTGTAATTAAAAGTTTACACTCACTTTTAGCACTGCCTAACAAACACAACATTGGTAAATAGTTTATGGCAAGTAGTTCAAGAGGTCATTTCTCATCGAGACTTGGTTTTATTATGGCGGCTGCAGGTTCTGCGGTTGGCCTAGGGAATGTGTGGGGTTTTCCGACCAAAGCGGCAAGTAATGGTGGCGCGGCATTTTTAGTGATTTATTTGGCGATGGTATTCTTGCTGGCGTTTCCAATGCTGGTTGCGGAATTGACGATCGGGCGACATGGACAATCTAACCCCATCGCTTCTTTAAGAAGTATCTGGACCAAAAATCGTGCGGCGGCGGCACTGTTTGGCATTATCGCGATGATTGCCTCATCGATGATCCTCAGTTTTTACTCCATTCTTGCCGGATGGCTTATGGGTTTTGCGGCATCCCCTATATTAGGCCTGTTGGGTTTACAGACGGCGGCCGATTGGTTAGTGAATTTTAGCGGCTTACGCAATGTTTTACTGGCTCTCGCATTTTCTTTGCTTACTATTTATGTTGTGCGAAAAGGTGTCGCGGACGGCATTGAAAAATGGTCTACCCGTTTGATGCCAGTGCTTTTTATTCTATTCGGCGCCATGATTGCTTATATCTTTACCCAAGATGGGGCAATGGAAGGATTGAAGATGTATTTGATCCCTGATATTGCGCACATCACTCCCAGTTTATTAGTAGACGCAATGGGGCAAGCTTTCTTCTCTCTCTCTTTAGGCGTTGGAGCGATGATCGTTTATGGCTCATATCTTAAGAAAGATGTTAATTTGCCAAAAACAGCGGCGCAAGTCGCGGCGATTGATACAGGAGTGGCGTTTGCAGCAGGCCTTTTGATTCTCCCAGCAATGTTTGTGGCTAAAAATCATGGTGTCGAAATTTTTGATGATGCAGGCAACTTGATGAGTTCGGGCGATTTAGTCTTCACCGTGCTGCCTGCGATGTTTGATAATATGGGCAGTGCAGGGGTGTTGCTCGGCTTTGGTTTCTTTATTTTGATGGTTATCGCAGCGCTAACTTCTTCAATTTCTATGCTAGAAGTACCAGTATCTTGCGCGCAAGATGAACTAAAAATGACTCGTAGCCAAGCAACATGGATGATCGGTGGAGCTATTGCGCTGCTGAGCATCATCATTTCCCTTAACTTTGGGGCGTTATTTAACCTAGTGGCTAACGTCTCGACCGTCTATATGCAACCTTTATTAGGTGTGGTTTGGGCTATTGTGGTGGGTTGGGTTTGGCATCGTAATAAATTGCTTGATGAGATCAAACAAGGTAACCCAGACATTGCACAAAGCCTATTCTGGAAAATTTGGCCATGGTACGTGCGTTTTGTTTGCCCCGTGGCGATTTTAATGGTGTTTGCTTATTCATTAATTTAGCGCATTCCTAAGGCTCTCATCCGAGAGCCTTTTTATCATCCTACGGCCTTGAACCTTGCATTTATTGGTATCTGTGTTGTTTAACGCTATACTCAGCCGCCTATTCTGCAGTTAGTGATTCACATGTTTGATATTCTTTATACTCACAACGATTTTCTCATCATCAACAAGCATCCCAATATTTCTGTGCACAAAGATGACGGGGATACAATGCTGCTGCAAGAAGTGGGTAAGGTTTCAGGTGATGGCCAGCTCTACTTAGTTCATCGGTTGGATAAAATGACGTCCGGCATTTTATTGCTTGCCCGCCACCAAGCTGCGGCCAGTGAGTTGTCTAAAAACTTTGCAGCAAGGGAAGTCGAGAAATTCTATCTTGCCATTGGCAGTAAAAAGCCTAAAAAGAAACAGGGCTTGATAAGCGGTGATATGGAACGCTCTCGACGTTCGTCATGGAAGTTAGTAGCGACACAAAATAACCCTGCAGTAACGCAGTTTTTTTCCTGCTCTGCTGAGCCGGGTGAACGTTTCTTTTTATGTAAACCTTTTACCGGGAAAACCCACCAAATTAGGGTTGCTTTGAAATCACTCGGCTCTGCGATTGTCGGTGACCCGATTTATCATTCTCATGATGATTCTGATAGAGGCTATCTACACGCTTTTGCGTTACGTTTTTGCTATCAGGATCTGTGGTATCAATTTATCTGCGACCCACGCAATCAAGTAGCGATGGGGCAGAAATGGAACTCAGACATTGTTAGCCAAGGGATTGAATCTTGGTTAACACCTTGGAATCTAGTTTGGCCGAAAGTAAACAAATGACAGAACAAACAATGCAACGTTCAGCGCTTTCTCACTTTTTTACCCATATTGAGCAGCAGCTCTCTTGTAATACAGGTGAAATTCGCCGCTTATTTCATGGCCGAGGTCGTCAGTGGCCAGGTCTAGAACAGCTCACCTGTGACTGGTTGCAAGGGCAGTTAGTCGTCAACTTATTTAAAAATGTCGAAGAAGATTTTCTCGCGGAGTTAAAAGCGGGTTTGTCGCACCTAACAACCCGTCCGTTATGGCTAGAAAAGCAAGGTCGTTGTGTTTTACTTCAGCATCGATATGCCGATGGCGCGCCTTCAGAAACAGTATGGGGAGAATTAGAGCCTTTCCCTGTGGTGGTCGAAAATGGCTTAAAGTACCAATTGAGCATTGGGCGTAACCAGAATTTCGGGCTGTTTTTGGATATGCGCTACGGCCGTGAGTGGGTTTCATCTCACGCTAAACATAAAAATGTACTGAATCTATTTGCCTATACTTGCGGTTTTTCAGTAGCAGCTATTGCTGGTGGTGCTGACCAAGTTGTGAATGTCGATATGGCCAAAGCATCACTGGCTAAAGGTCGTGAAAACCATCAATTGAATGGCCACAATCTCAATTCAGTGAAGTTTCTTGGACATGATATTTTCAAGTCTTGGGGAAAAATCAAAAAATCAGGGCCATATGATCTGATTATTATTGATCCTCCTTCGTTTCAAAAAGGCAGCTTTGCGCTGACTAAAGATTATCAACGTATCTTACGCCGTTTACCTGAGCTGTTAGAACAAGGCGGCGAAGTGCTTGCATGCGTTAATTCACCAGCCGTAACCTGCGACTTTTTAATCGAAGGGATGAAGGTGGAAGCGCCATCACTTACTTTTCAAGCTCGCCTAGAAAACCCACCAGAGTTTGAAGATATTGATCCGCAAGCCAGCCTGAAAGCACTGATTTTCTCCTAAGTAGAATGGAGACTAGGTAAGATCACGCCATAATAAAGTTGGTTATGGTGTGATATCTCCCGACTTCAGGAATTATTAATTTTGCAAAATATGTTCAATCGGTGAGGGTTTAGAATAGATGAATCCTTGGATAAGATACACAGCACGAGTAGCAAGATAATCAACTTGGTCTCCGCGTTCAACGCCTTCAGCAATAATTTCAATATTAGCTTCTTGTGCTGAGAGAATAATGGAATTGAGTACCTTTATTTTTAAGTCGTCAGTTCCAATCGTATCAATAAACATTTTGTCTATTTTAATACAAGAAATACCAAGATTTTGTATATATGAGTAACCACCGTAGCCTGTACCAAAATCATCAATTTTGAATTTATAGCCTTTTGCCATAAGATGAGATAGTGCCCTACCTGCATTTTCAATATTAATAAATGGCGTTCTTTCTGTTATTTCAAAATGAATCTGTTTGGTGGTCGGCCAATTGAGTTCTTCTAGTGTTTCTGCTAAGCCACCACTTTCAATATGGGCAGGCACGATATTGATACTCACCCATTGCTGCACATCGAATTGTTCTAAATCATCAATTACTTTTCTTATGATTTGATTCGTTATCTGGATGATTAAACCGGATATTTCCGCCGGACCAACGAACTCATTTGGTGGAACCATCTCCTTGCCTTTGCACCAACGAACTAAGATCTCATAGCCAATAACTCTCTCTTCTCGGCTATCAAGAATGGCTTGGTAGTAAGGGATGAATTGTTTATCTTTAATGCCTTTAAGAATTAATCCTTGAATTGAGTTTTTATAATTTCTGAACTTTAAATAAAAAATAGATAATAAGATACCAATTGCTAGCGCAATGGGATAACCCCAATATATTAATTGGTAGTAAAGATATTGGTTGAATTCTTTACCAACAGAGAGTGTTTCTTGAATATCAAACTCTTTTATGGTGTAACTAATGGTTGTGATGTGGTCTTGGTAAGCAATCTCTTTATTGCCTCGACTCATTCTCAATCCATTTAAACTAGGCGATAAATAATGAAAATTTAATAAAAATCAATTTATACAATCACCTTTTAATATCTCTTCTTGCCAGCTACTGTCTAATATCCAAAAAATTCGATTACCTTCTTTTTGATAATAAATAAGTAGCTCTTTTTCTGTATTAAAAAGTGCGGGAGTGGTGGACATGTAAAACCCTGAAGAGAGGTCATAGGCTTTCAACTCATCCGAAAGTTGTAATGGGAAACCGACAGTCGAGCAGCTACGCCCGTCTTTGTTGACAACTGCGATCATTCTAATAAATCGGTTGTAGTACTTGGAATCACGAATTAATGACATATCGCTTGCTTGGCATTCATAATTTATCTGAGCGACTTGATCTAAAATCATATCATTTAAGCTCTGAGCTCTATTGGCCAAGTAAAGATTGACGGTATCGAGTTTGCTTTCCAGCACATAGCGTGTCAACGGATTGATTAATATCGGGATGGCTAACGAAAAAATAAGAGTCGGGATCAGAAAGAGTAAGATCGCTATTTTAACGGGTCTGGTCAAAGTCATAAATGCAACCTTAGGCATCGTTATGCCACTGCGTTAGTAAGTGCGCAGTTTAGCATGCCACTGGTTCAATTGATGAGAATTTCGAAGAGTTATACGATTACCCAATGTATTACATTATCTGGATTTGAAGCCGTAGTTCGAAGCCAAAAGTGATACCGTTAATCATGGTTGTATTCTTGACGTGAGTGAGTGTTAGAGAGTGTTTGAAATCCAGAATAAATGCGGGTAATGGTGGTGAACCAGCATGCGCCGCCGAATAGATAAGCTATTAAGGCAAAATGTTGAGGAAAAAGACAAAACAGGACGAAACAAGCAATCGTTTCCGTACCCTCAGTCAAGCCTGACATGTAATACAGTGATTTATGCTTGTAGATAGGGCTGTGGATGTTTCGCTTGCTGGCCATCACGGCGAAGGCAAGAAAGCTGCTTCCCGTACCGATAAAAGAAAAGATCAAAAAGGCGCCAGCTACCGCATTGTGCTCAGGTGAAGCCAGCACAAAACCAAACGGGATGAGCGAGTAAAACAGAAAATCTAAACTGATATCGAGAAATCCTCCCGCATCGCTGACCCCTTGAATTCTTGCCAACGCACCATCAAGGCCATCTGCTATTCGGTTTAGTATGATGAAAATTAATGCCAGCGTGTACTGCGAGAAAGCAAGTGCAGGAAGTGCACAGCAACCTAAAGCAAAACCCCAGAGTGTCGTTTGGTTCGCTGTAATGCCTAAGCGATGAAGCCCTTGAGCTGTTTTCTCTAGTGGCCAACGAATGATTTTGACACTAAATCGATCAAGCATGTGCGCTCTCCCATGAGCAGGTTAAAATGCGGCTGTTAGGCGGAACATCGTCTTTATCGTGCGTGACCATCAAGGTCGGAATGCCTTCGGCGACCAGTTGATTGAAGACCCAATCCCTAAATTGGATCCGCAGTGCTTTATCTAACTTACTAAATGGTTCATCCAATAGTGCCAGTTTAGGTTGAGCCAGTAGCATGCGAGCCAAGCTAATACGTGCTCGCTGCCCCCCAGATATCTGTTCTGGGTAAGCATTGGCAAGAGGTTCGAGAGAAATTTTCTGTAATGCTTTTTCTGCTTGAGACTGCCGTTCATGGCCTTTTACCGAGTTGGGTAAGGCAAAAGCCAAATTTTGCCAAACCGTCAGATGTGGGAAGAGCAGATCATCTTGAAATAAAATACCGACTTGCCGCTGATGTGCAGGCCGCAAAGTGATGTCGACATCGTCCAGTATAACTCTGCCTTGGAAGCTAAAATCCCTCCCCAAATGACCCGCAATTACATTAAGTAGCGTTGATTTTCCGCAGCCGCTCGGCCCCATTAAGCTAACAATTTCACCTGGGGAGATGGTGATATTTAAATCCGATAAGAGAGCTTCACCATTTTGTTTATGGATGGCGAGGTTTTCGAGGCAGAACGTCATGAGTAATGGCTTCCTTACGGGCAGTTTTTTTAACGATAGGGTTCATGGTACGGCGATGAGTTTGTAGGCGGCTGATCACAATCGCCAAGGTGAAAAAAATTAAAGGAAGTAGGGCTTGCCAAATGGCATAGATAGCGGTGACTCTGCGGTCAAAGCCACTCGAGAGCGCAACGGCTTCGGTAGTAATAGTAGCGATCCTTCCTGCGCCGAGCATCAAAGTCGGCAAATATTGCGCTAAGCTCACACTCATTCCAACCGCTGCCGCGTAAACGATGGCTGGCAAGAGTTGCGGCGTTTTAATTTGCCAAAATACTTGCCACGGCGTTTTTCCTAAACTTAACGCTGCTTTAGTCAGGTTTTGATTGTAGCTTTTCCATGGACCATCCAAAGCAAGATAGACAAAAGGAAAGGCGAAAAATACATGTGACCATGTAACCCAAAGCCAATACTGATCGCTGGCTAAAAAGAGTGTGGCGATCTGCATGCCAAATAACAGTGAAAGCTGAGGAATGAGCATCGGCAAGGCGATCAAATAACTGGGTAAATGGCGCTGATATTTAAGCTTATACTCATGAGCGAGTAGAGATAACACCAGCGCAATCACAGTGCTGAATAGCGCTAATTGTACGCTTTGATAAATGGTTGGTGCGATATTCAACCATTCGTTGTCCCAAAAACGGGTACTGAACTGGCTGGGCCATAAATCTGGAAAGCGCCAACGTTGTGCAAAACTCCAAACCACCATTAAAGGCAACATCAGCAGAGATAAGGTAATGATGAATAAAAACAGTGATTTTCCTGGCAAGGAAAGCGCATAGCGGCCTGAGTATTGCCAGCGTTTGTAGTGTTGCGTGGAACACTTTTCGATGAAGAGAACGATCAATAACATGGCGCTGGCAAGTATAAACAACAGAACGGCGCCAGCGGCGGCGCGAGGAATTAAGGCTAAGTTAGGGTCACTAAACCACTGCCATACCAATACTGCAAACGTTGGTGGATTATTGGGGCCTAAAATGAGCGCCAAATCGACAACGGATACGCCGTAGGCAATCACGGCAAAGAGGGCAAACCGCAGTTTATTTAACCACTGTGGGAAGATCACTTTTAGCCATAGTTGGGGTTGAGAATAACCCAGCGAAGCCGCTGCTTGTTGCAGTTTATCAATGTTTAATTGCTGCAAAATGGGGATGCTCATCAGCAGTAAAAAAGGAACTTCTTTAAGTGCTAACGCTAAGGTTAATCCGACTGCGTAAGGGTTGCGTACTAAAAGTGAAGCGCCATCTCCCATGAATGAGGTTCCAAACAGATGATACAAAAGGCGATCCGTCATGCCGCTTGGCGAGAATAAAAAAGCAAAACCAATAGCAAAAGCGACGTGAGGCATAGCCAGTAGCGGTGACAAAGCGTTCTCTACTTTTGACCAGTGGCGGCTGTGCCATAATGATTGCAATATCACAAAGCAGATCGCTGCGGCGAGATAGGTACTGATTAACGCAGAACCTATGCTAAGTAGTAGAGATTGCCCGACTCCCGACCATTGTAAGATGGCGATGTAGCCATCTAGAGAAAAGTGGTGCAAGCCAACGGGAGGAATATAGCCCAATGAGGAGAGTATGACCCCAAGTAGGCCGGGAACAACTGGTGCAATACAGATGACAATAATCAGCAAATAGCTTGCTCTAAACATCGGGCTTTATCTCAGTCTCTTTAGTGGCCGTAGCGTTGTTGCCATTCGGCTTCAAGCGCCGTTTGCCAACTTGGATGTGGCTCGGCGATTGATTTAAACAGCTGAGTTTTCTTAGCGCTGCCACTTAAGAACTCATTTTGTAATACCGATGGATCTCCCCAAATGGAAAGATCTCCTTTACGAGATTGTGCTTCCGGACTGAGTAAGAAATTGATCGCAACCAATGCGCCTTCTTTGGCGCTCGCATTCCAAGGGATGGCGAGAAAATGAATGTTAGAAAGAGCCCCTGTTTCAAACGCGTAGGAGCGGGTAGAGGCCGCTAGCGTTCCATTTGCTTGAGCGGAAAAAACAGCATTGGGGTTAAAGTTGATGGAAAGATCAAGCTGACCATCATCAAGCAATTGCAGCATTTGAGCGGAACCGCTGGGAAACTGCTTGCCTTGACGCCAGGCCACAGGATGAAATTCATCAAGATAGCGCCAAAGAGGTGCTGTCACTATGGCAAAATTTTGTTCATCCACAGGCTTAGACAGGGCAACATCGTTCTCTGTTAGTTCAATCAATAAGGCTTTAAGGAAACTGGTGCCATGAAACTCAGGAGGACGAGGGTAACTAACACGATTCGGAAACGCCTTTGCGTAGCTCAACATTTCTGAAAATGAACGGGGTGGGTTATTGAGCTTTTCCTGATCGTAAATAAACACCAGTTGTCCTACACCCCAAGGCGCTTCAAGGCCAAGAGTCGGCTCTGAAAAATCTTGATCGATCGGCAGTGAGGAATCAACATATTGCCAGCTAGGTAAACGCTCCGTAAATGGACCATACAATAAACCATTATTTTTCATGGACTTAAAGTTTTCACCATTAATCCATACTAGATCGACACTGCCATTATTATTTTTAGCGGCCGCCTTTTCTGCAATAAGCCGTGTTGTTGTCTCGGCAATATCGGTCACTTTCACCTGTTTTAACTCGATACCGTAGCGATCTTGAAGCTCGTTGCCTGCCCAGCGGATGTACTCATTAATCTCTTGGCTTCCTCCCCACGCGTGAAAGTAAACGGTTTGTCCTTTAGCTGCATCTGTGGTTTGTTGCCAAGTTTGCGCTGACGCGGAAAGTGCGAAGGCACACGTGCAGAGTAAGGTGATGAGCTTTTTCATAATTATCCTTAAAGATCGCTTTATTCAGTGACTTAGTGAATAGACCGGAGATATTTCCATGTTCATTCATTATGAACGAAAAAAAACAAAAGATCTGAATTGGTAAGAAAAAGCAGAAGTCGCAGATAGGTGAATGATGTGTGAGGTGGTCTACGGAAATGGCAGCCTGATGGAAAAGACTGCCATGAGAAGAATGACTGAAATTAATTTACCCAATCACGCAAAGTAAAGGTGAGCGTGTGAACCTCATTTTTAAGCGTTAGGCTATCTTTAGTCAGGTTGATCTCGCTCCAATCTGACAATGTTTGAGAAAACGCCTGCTCGGTATCCATGACATCACCGATACACATCATCATGGTCATGCCCATTTTTTCGATGCGGAATTGGTTGTCTTTTAGCTCGGCTTGCCCAAAAAAGTTATTGCAACCTGCGTTACCGCTAGCCATCATCTTTTCGCCGATTTCTAATCGCGGTGCTTTTTGTTTGTCATTATTGACCACGTCCTTGCCATCAATTTGCACCAGTTGCCAATTGTGATGCTGCAAATCTTGAGCGGTGATGCTTTCTACATCACCATTACTTGCACAGGCACTCACCAATACAGGTAGAGAAATTGCGGCTAGCCATTTTTTTGAACTAAACTTCATCGTATTAGACCCCAGAATTTGGAAAACGCGCACAGTATATAAAATTGAGTACTGTTTTTGTCAGTATAAGGTGATTGTTTTATATGCGTCACAGTTTGCAATCAGAAAGTGACACACGTTACTCTTATGTGGCGGACATTAAATTGGAAAAATAATTGAGTAACCATGGAGCAACTCGAATTTTTTAAAGTGCTGAGCCCTTGTATCGGTGTATGTTCAGTTGATGACAAAGGTTATTGCCAAGGCTGTATGCGTAAAAGGGAAGAGCGTTTTAACTGGCTCTCAATGACTGCTGCGCAGCAACTGCATGTCATAAAATTATGCCAACAGCGCTATAAGCGGAAAAAACAGAAACAACAAGCGCAAAACAAAGCAGATTCCGAGCCAGAAACGAACCCACAGCGCGATCTGTTTTAATCAATTACTTCATTCCCCAAAAATCACTGACCCAACCACCAGCATGTTCATCAAAATGATTACCGTGAAAACGTTTATTCACATCGGGTTGTTCCATGTTGGGTTTTTCTGTCAGAAGCTGTTGAATATAGTTCGCCATTGGATCCGTACGTCGGTGCCGCGTTACAACATCTTTTATCAGTTGTAATCGATAAGTGGAACTTGCGCGTTTCATTTCTATGACCTCCATTGTTGTGGTAACCAATAGAAAAAATAGAAGCGATCCAGTACAGCGTCAATCAAAGATCTGCTTAAAATTTGCTCAATTTTATGATTAAAAATTAACCACCTGATTTGGCTCGATTAAAGCTTTTTAAGCCATAGAATCTATTTAAAGAGAGATCGCTCTCGAAATTTTGTGATTGCTTTTCAGTGTTGCAACCGAATGAGCGACCCCATCACATAAACATATTTATAAAATCAATAATATCCACTCTGTTTTAATGAGAGCCTGTTTATACGTATGAGTATGTTATGAAACTAAAAATTGTTACTAGCGCAATACTTGCTTCTATTGCCGCTTCTTCTTTCGCTGCTGATGGCGATATTCATCAGGTTACCATTCTTGGTACTTCCGATATTCACGGGCATTTTATGCCATGGGATTATGCTGCTGACAAACTGAATATGCAGGGGAGCCTAAGTCAAATCGCCACCAAGGTTAAACAGATACGAGAGCAAGATAAAAATGTTATTTTAGTGGATGCGGGAGATACGATTCAGGGAAACTTTGTTGAAACGTTTAAGCATGAAGCCGTAGACCCTATGATGCTCGGTTTTAATGAGATGAACTACGATGTTTGGGTGCTGGGTAACCATGAGTTTGATTTTGGTTTATCGGTATTAAATCGCTCCCTGACTCAATTTAAAGGCCGAGCGTTAGCCGGGAATATTCAGAGGCCCGATGGCAATCCATTCTTACCCGCCGCAACAATTATTGAAAAAAATGGCGTCAAGATCGGTATCATTGGAATGGATACTCCGATGACACAAGTGTTTGCTGAAGGCACGAATCGCCTTGAAGGCATGAGCTTCACTAACCCAACACTTGAAGTGAAAAAAGTGATTGGGCAGATAAAAAATGATGTCGATGCGATCGTTTTGGTTGCGCACATGGGGCTGGATAACGAAAACGACATCAAAGATACGGGCGTATCTGATATTGCCAATGCTAACCCGGAAATCGATGCCATTGTTGCTGGCCACATGCACACTAAAATTGATAAAGCGACGGTAAACGGTGTCATCATTACCGAGCCTGACAAATATGGACGCGTTTTATCTCGAATCGATTTCCAATTTGAAGAAAAGGATGGCAAATACACGCTCGTTCATAAAGACAGCTTCACTTACCCTATAAAAGGTGTTGATTCTGATTCGAAAATGGAAACGCTGTACGCACCTTATCATCAACGCTTACGAGAAAATGCCAATCGCGAAATTGCGATACTTGACGGAGTCGACTTGGTTCCTGATGATGAAATACGCGGTATCCCTCAAGTGCATATTCAAGATACCGGCATCAGTGCGCTGTTTCAGGAAGCCAGTTTTTTCTACGCGCCAAAAGCAAACGTGATCGCATTGCAAATTGATAATGACCAAGCTCAACTTGATACTGGCCCAATCAAAGCAAAAGATATCGCGTTTAACTATCAATATGCTGGTGGTGAAATTACGGTTTACCAAATGACGGGTAAAGAGCTGCGCACCTACATGGAATGGGCCGCTGGGTATTTTAATTCCGTCTTGCCAGGCGATGTGACTTATAGCTTTGATCCAAAGCGGCGCGCATCGAAATACTCAACCAATGATTTTTTTGCGGGTGTCACTTACACCATTGATCTTACTCAACCTGCGGGTAAGCGAATTAAAGATCTGCGTTTTGCTGGTGGACAACCGATTGATGATACTAGTGATATTCGGTTGGGTATGAATAGTTACCGAATGGGGCATTTGACGCAGAAAGGGGGTAGCCTTGAAGGGCGGTCATTCCCGATTATTTTTGACTCGGAAGCGGAATATGGCGAAGAGGAAGGAACTATTAGAAACCTAACGATCCGCTATCTCACCCAAGAGAAGCAAGGCCGCTACGAAGGGAAACCAATGCAACGTTGGAAGCTAGAAGGTTTGCAAGGGTATGAATCGGAACGTGCCATCGTGAAAGCTCTAATTAATAGTGGCCAAATTGATGTACCAAGTAGTGATGATGGGCGTTATAGCAATATCGCCTCGATCAATGTTAAAGCACTACTTTTTACCAATAAGGCCGCGGCTGAAGAGGCGATCAATGCGCGTATTTTGCAAAGTAGCCAAGCTTCTGATGCTGAAAAACAGCGTATCAATCGAGAGATTGTATTGCTCAAGGCATTGAATGCTAATGTTTTAGATTAGCTAAAGTTTTAAATTAACGGTTAAGGCTCTTGCCAAAAGTCAGAGCCTACTACTTTAACGACTAACTCATCAATAACCAGAATCCAACACCTATCATCAATGAGCCTGAAATACGGTTCATTAGACGCACATTTTTTGAATGCCCTAGAGCTCGTTTTAACCCCTTGCCACCTGTTGCGTAAAGTGTCATACAGACAAATTCTGAGACCATAATAATGGATACCAGCAGTAACAGTTGAGGTGCAAGTGGTGCTTCACTATTAATAAAAGGCGGAAGTAGGGAGATCATAAACGCCCAACCTTTAGGGTTGGCAATCGCGGTCACAAAACCTTGCATGACAAGATCCCAGTCTTTGTTATGGGGAGTGACTTGTGAGTCGCTACTGAGGGCAAGCTTGCCTTTTGAGCGCCACATCTGAATGCCTATATAGCCAAGATAGATGGCACCGATGGTTTTGAATCCGGTAAAGAGCCAAGGGTAATTGAGCATAATCGAAGCCATCCCCAAAACGGCTGCGATGGAAACGAACGCCACACCGACGATCTCTCCCATCATCATCCATAAAGTTCGGCGATAACCAATACTCATCCCAAGACTCAGTGCCAATGTCATGCACATACCTGGAGTAATCGAAACAAAAAAGAATGTTGGTATAAATGCCAGAAGTAAAGTACTGCTCATTAATCAATCCGTGTTGAGAGACAAGAGCTCTAGCATACACATTAATTACAATCTTCACTATTTCACTTTGCTGTGCAATTGACGACAGTGCTACTTACGGATTGAAACCAATAAAGATGACCGTTTGGGATGATGAAGCATAGATAGGATGCACAGAGATGAAAAAAGCCGCATTGCTGCAGCTCTTTCGTTGTTATGGCTTACTTCTTACGATTTTTTAGTCGATTCATCATGTTCAAACGACGTTCTGCTGAGGCTTGATCCGGCTTTTCGTCATTTGGGTTGTTACGACGGCCTTGGCGATCTTTGTACGCCGCTTTTGTGTGAAGTTTTTCAATGTAGGCATCACGCTGTTTAGGTTCATAACCTGGCTGTTCAACACGGCGGATGCGTTGCTGGATAAGGTTTTCAACCTGAACAACAGTCAACTCTTCTTCGCGGCTGACAAATGAGACAGCATGTCCCTGTTTGCCAGCACGACCAGTACGACCTATGCGGTGTACATAATCTTCGGCGAGAAATGGCATGTCATAGTTAACCACGTGTGGCAGGTCGACGATATCTAAACCACGTGCAGCCACATCGGTCGCAACCATGACACGCACTTTGCCTTCTTTAAATTCTTCAAGAGCGCGTCGACGTGCACTTTGTGCTTTATCGCCATGACATAGCACGGCCTTGATGCCATCCAGTTTCAGCTCTTTCACCACTTCATTAGCCGTCTCTTTATAGTTCACAAACACTAAGACTTGTTGCCAATTTTTGCGGCCAATCAGCTCAGACAGCAGTTCCGTTTTACGCTCTTGATCGACAGGGTAAACCACATGCGCCACTGTTGCGGCCGTGGTATTGGCACGATCGGCATTAATGCGCTTGGGTTTGCGTAAAATATCGCCCGCCAGTTGGTTAAGCTGAGTGGATGTAGTGGCCGAGAACATCATGATTTGTGGTGAGGTTTCCACTTCCAGCATGATTTTACGCACGGGATTGATGAACCCCATATCTAAAATTCGATCTGCTTCGTCGAAAACCAAAAACTCAAGGTTGGCGAGTGAAACATTACCTTCACTTAAATGCTCTTCTAATCGGCCAGGGGTCGCGACCAAAATGTCCACACCCATTTCAAGCTGACGAACTTGAGAAGACATTTTATTTCCACCGTAAACAGCAGCGACACTGAGTTTGGTGTACTTGACGTAGTCTTTAATGTTCTGGGCAATTTGCGCCACTAATTCACGCGTGGGTGCCAAAATTAAGCCTCGCGCTGTTTTAGGCGAAGGTTGCTTGCCGCTATCTAACAGATGTTGAATAACGGGCAGTGCGAATGCTGCGGTTTTGCCTGTGCCAGTTTGCGCCGTTGCAAAAATATCATGCCCTTTACGAGCCTCGGGAATGGCTTGTCGCTGAATGGGGGTAAGTTTTTCATAGCCGCATTCAGTAAGCGCTTTAACAAGTTCAGGTGCAAAACCTTGAGATGAAAATGACATTTAACGGGTTCCTTAAGCAGACAGCCTACAGTTCTTAATTTTAGCCGTGCACTATATAGGATTTAGAGTGATTTATCTCACGTTTATCGTGATCAGTGATAAATTTCCTACATTATTGACCAATTGTATTTGAGTTCACAAATGAGATGAATTGGTGATTCATAGCGGTTGCCTATCTTTCTATTATGTTTTTACTTCAGAAGCCGATAATAAATGGTAGACTCTCAACACTTGCGTAGCATCATGATGACGCAGAAGTAATTAACCTTGATAAAGGATGCATAGACGCCATGGACAATGCAGATTTTGTACAGAAACGGCAATATTACCGCTTAAAGTATCCAAAGCGGGCAAGACCTACCGTAAAAATTGATGATCAGCTATTCCATGTCTGTGAAATATCAGAGCAAGGCATTCGTATTTCAATGCCGAGAGTGACTACCTTATATTGTGGTCTATCGATGTCTGGTACGGTGCAGCTACGCAGCAATAATACAGTCAAAATTGCAGGTCAAGTACTGCGCTTTCAACAAGATGAAGTCGTGGTTCAACTATCCAATGGTCCTGCTTTTAAGCACATGGTTGAAGAACAGCGTTATATTCGCCAAAGATACCCGTCTTACTTCTCGTCTTTACGTTCTGCTTAAATCAAAAACTGTCTGCGTTGAAACGAGCGGTGCGTGCTTCTGCGATTGTGCAGTGCGTGATGTGCATAAGTTCGGCGAGAGTGATTGATGGGTTTTGTTTAACAAGCCTTACCAACTTGGCTGATTTGGGTTCAAGCTGTTCCTGATATTCTGCCAGTTTGTCTTTGAGTCTCGTTATTAAAAATTGCATGACCAGTGAATCAAGTTCTCTGAGCCGATTTGCCAATAATTCAAGTTGCGTTATCTCACCACTGATTTGCCAATTTCTGGAACGTCGTATTCGTTTCAGGTCGCACTGATATTCTCTCGCCAGCATTTTTGCTTTTTTCGCATTTTCTCCACCAAGCCGATGAATCAATGAGGGGAGGGAAATCGTGATGATCATAATAGCCATGTTCTTGTTTGGATGACTTTCCGTTATAACACGGTCTTATAAAACGGTGAAACCCCGATAGTTGGTAGCTATCGGGGTTTCGAATTTTTAGATTTCTCGGATGGTAAGGCCGATAGTCTTTATGCAAAAGGTTGGATTTTATCCAACTAATTCCTTGGTAGGAAATTAGATGCGGATGAAGTCCATGTGCTCAACTTTTGGCTTGAACACGTGACGTTGAACGTCTTGTGGCTTAACTTTTACTTCTGCGCCATCAATTACTAGAGTAATTGCTTCGTAGAATTCTGGTTTGTCCATTTGGTTGATCACGTCAGAATGATCCAGTGCGATAGCAACTGGCGCTGCTTCACCACCGTAAACAACTGCTGGGAATTGGCCCGCGTGACGTAGGCGGCGGCTCGCACCTTTACCTAGTTCAGTACGTACTACTGCTTCGAATTTCATAGTTTTTACACTCAAATTAGTAAAAATAAACTTCACATCTGCAATGCGACCTTGCTGATGTGGTATAGCTTTGATAGTGAATCAATGATTACTAACAAAACGAGCGCGGATACTAGCACTCTATCTAAGATGGGGCAATAGAAAATCCCTTGCAGCATCGATTTATTGCAGTGTTACGAAGGACCGTGACAGTCTTTATTGCTTAATGTCGAGTTCGATTTCGTCCATTAAACCGAACGAAAAGTTAGCACCGCTTTTAACCCCCCCATGGTGCTAGTCGATAGGGTTAGCGTACCGCGATAACTGTGCGCCATTTCACTGACAATATTCAACCCAAGCCCAGATCCAGAGGTTGTTTCGTCTAAGCGCACGCCACGTTGTACCGCTTTAGCCAGATCTTGCTCAGCAATACCTGGGCCATCGTCTTCAATGTGGATTTCTACCCAGCCTTCTTCTCGATTTTTTGCATGAACTCGAACCAAAGAAGCTGCCCATTTGTAGCTATTTTCCAGTAGGTTGCCGAGCATCTCGTCGAGATCGGTTGGGTCAACGGCAACCTCTAGATCAGAATCCAACTCATTAACTAACGTGATTTCACGCTGTGCGTAAATTTTGTCAAATGCCATAGAAATAGCATCTACCCGTTCGCTTGGATTGGCTTTTACCGCAAGAATATTCATTGAGCCAGCCATGCGCGCGCGGCCTAGATGGTAGTCAATCTGCTTTTGTAACTGTTCAATCGGTGTTCTGAGTTTCTGCTGTTGTGCGAAATCAAGATGATCGATCTCATTGCGCAGTACAGAAATCGGTGTTTTTAAAGCGTGAGAGAGATTGCCTGCATGATTACGTGCACGTTCAAGCAATTCTTGATAGTGGAATAACAGTGCATTCAAATCATTGACTAACGGAAAGACTTCTTTTGGGTACTCGTCACTGAGACTGGCTTGTTGACCTTTGCGCAATGCGGCCAGCTCTTTTTGCATTTTCCCTAACGGCCGTAATGACCAACTGACTTGCAAGCCAATCAGCACCAATACACCACTGAAGAGTAGGCCTAGTATCATCCACAATTGGCTAATTACGCTGTTTAAAGTGTCTTGTAATGGCGCTTCATCAAGACCGATGGTAATGGTGATAGGAGAAGGGAAATCTGGTAAGTAGATGATTTGTTCAATGACGATCAGTTTTTCATCTCTTGCGCCTTTGACGATGCTTTTCAAGCCATGTTTTTCGCTGATAAGGCGCTTATCCCACAATGAGCGAGAACGAAGCGATTGATCATGGCTTGAGGCCGTCCAATAAAGGCCGCTGTAGGGTTGGCTAAAACGAGGGTCTGAAAGGCGCGACGACAGTACTAGATTTCCTTGCGGTGTCGCTTCCAAGTTCGCCGTGATTTCATCCATCGCTAAGCGTAGCTGACTTTGCACATCATTGACTAGGTAGTCTTTGATCAGTGTGGGAATGCCAATTCCCGCCGCTAAAATCATGGTACCTAACCAAAACGTTGCCGCGAGCAGTAAACGACTTTTTAAACTGAGGCGCTTTAAGGCCGAGGTTTTATTTTGCATTAAGCTGGTATCCCAGTCCTCTCACGGTTTTGATAATGTTGTTATTGATTTTTTTACGGATGCGGCCAATAAACACTTCGATGGTGTTGGAGTCTCTATCGAAATCTTGTTTGTAGATGTGTTCCACCAGTTCAGTCCGTGAAATGACTTTGTCGGCATTGTGCATGAAGTAGGCAACCACTTTGTATTCCAGTGCCGTCAAGCTCACCGCTTGACCTTGCCACATCACTTTAGAGGTTCGAGTATCAAGGCTTAAGTCACCGATTTGCATCACAGGGGAAGCGTTACCTGATGCTCGGCGCAGTTGTGCGCGGATACGAGCGGTTAATTCCACCATCTCAAATGGTTTGGTGAGGTAATCATCCGCTCCTGCATTTAAGCCCTCGACTCGTTGAGTCAAACCGTCTCTTGCACTGAGGATCACAATGGGCGTATTGATGTTTTCATCTCGAATGCCTTTCAATACGGTGAGCCCATCGAGCTTGGGTAAACCGAGGTCGAGCACAATCACATCCCACTCTTCTGATGTAGCGCGATAGAGTGCATCAATGCCATCTTGTGATAATTCAGGTACCCAGCCGGTCTGTTCAAGCGCTTCTACAATTTGTTCCCCAAGACGAGGATCGTCTTCGACTACCAATATTTTCATGGTTATTCTCTATTTTTTGATGATGTCGCGTAGGTTCCTGCCACGAATAGCCATTAGTTCTAATGTGCTTGCATTATATTCTACGCGGATAACTCGGTTGTCATGCATCAGTTTTAATTCGTAGACCCATTCACCATCATCTTCATCTAACTCTACTTTGATAACTCGGCCATTGAGTTCTTTATCTATCGTGGCATAAAGCTCAGACAATGGATGAATTAAACCTTTTTGAACTGCCGCGTAGACCTCGTCTTGATCCTCATCAATCTCTACCTTGGTTCCTGGCTTATAAGTGTCTTGAACCCAATCGTGTACATCACTGCTTGCAGCTAAAGTGGGTAAGGATAATGATGAGAGCAGCAGTAAGCGTGCGAAAGCTTTACCCTTTTTGAACAACATGTTGCGCCCCCCTGTAATAAGATGAACAGAGTATAAATGACCTTACATGAATAGAAAGTGAATCATCGGTTTTGTAGCTCATCTTCAAAGATCTTATCGCGCATTTTCCAAAATCGTCCCACTTTTCGCGCAATGACAAATTGTGGTGGACGAAAACGGTGTTGATGAGCCACCACTTTGCTTGGTGAAGATTGATCAAAAGGGCGATGCTTATCGGCTAGGTGTGGTCGCACAAATTGGTCGTGGAACACCTGTTTCTGTTTCTTGGTGGTTAGTGGCCAAAATTCGTGGACTTGCGCATCGTTCTCACCACGATAGGTAACGCGCAGTTGCGCTTTTCCACTTGCATCTTTATGTACATTCAAATCCATTTCGATACATTCAAAAACCAATGCATCTTTGAGGTTGAGTGCCTCTTTGAGCTTTTTATCAGGGTCAACCAGTGTTGCGTCACATTCATGGCAGATACGTGCGGCGATATCGTTGTCAGCCCCACACTCACCGCAATATTTTGCTCTAAAACGGTAACCACAGTGTTCTCGTTCGCCACTTTCTTCGTCTTCTTCGTCTGTAAAATAGCCTTGGCAACGTCGACCATAGTGTTCAAGCAAAAAACCAGCGGCATCGAGTTTACCCCAAAAGTTGTTATTAAAACCGCAGGCCGGACAGGGAATGGTAATAATTTCACTGTTGGGATCGGGCTTTGGCTCACCGACTTCTGGTTGATAAAGATCATAGTTATTGCCCGCATAATCCAATACCAAACATTCGGTTTTTCCTGCGGATAAGCGTAGACCACGTCCGACAATTTGCTGATATAAACTGATGGACTCGGTGGGGCGTAAAATCGCAATCAGGTCAACATGCGGAGCATCAAAACCTGTGGTTAATACCGACACGTTAACTAAGAATTTGATTTTGCGCTGTTTAAACTGCTTGATGATGGTGTCGCGTTCAGTGGTCGGCGTGTCACCAATGACGATGGCAGTTTCGTTATTGGGCAGTAATTGCACAATTTCTTGGGCGTGGCGAACGGTGGCCGCAAAGATCATTACTCCCTGTTTTTGCTGTGCTAGTTGGATGATTTGTTGAACAATCTGTGGTGTGGCACGTTTCGATTGCTCAATCACCATGTCGAGTTCGGCTTCTTTGTAGCGCCCGGTATTGGCTGGTTTTAGCTGCGAAAAATCGTAACTGAGCACGGGGGCATCAACCATTCGCGCTGGCGTTAAAAAAGCTTCATCAAGCAGATAACGGATCGGTAGCTCAAAAATACAGTCACGGAAGAAGCGAGGCTCCTCACTGCGCACTTGGCCGCGAGTATGGTATTGATAAATCCAGCCCATGCCTAAACGATAAGGCGTAGCGGTTAACCCCAACACTTTAATCCCCGGGTTGAGCTCGCTTAAATGGGTGATCACCTTTTGATAGCTACTACTTTTCTCATCCGGTACGCGGTGGCATTCATCAATCACCAGTAATGAAAATTGATTTTTAAAGGCACCTAAATTGCGCACCACGGATTGTACCGAAGCAAAGACGACTTGTTGATCGGTCTCTTTTCGTCCTAAACCTGCCGCAAATACCGCGCCTTGCAAACCGTAGCCCTCGTATTTGGCATGGTTTTGCTCTACCAGTTCTTTCACGTGCGCTAGTACTAAGACTCGTCCTTTGGCAAGCCTTGCCAGCTCAGCAATAACCAAGCTTTTTCCTGCCCCCGTCGGTAGTACAATTACGGCGGGCGTAGTGTGATGACGAAAATAGTGGATCACGGCTTTGACCGAGTCCGATTGATAAGGGCGAAGTGTGTACATAACTCGCGTTGTCTCTTGTTGAACGCTGGATAAAAACAGTGAAATAGATCAACTATTTCATTTTAGCTGCGTATAATACCTGACTTGATTTAGATGAGGTAATCATGCGGTTAGATAAATTTTTGTGTGATGCGTTAGGTGCGACACGTAAAGAAGCCACCAAGATCATCAAAAGTGGTGATGTCACAGTAAATGGTAAGACGCAGAAAAGTGGTTCATTGCAGGTGACGCAGGAGTGTGAGGTGGAGTGGCAAGGCCGTGAGTTAATCTTGCATGGCCCGCGCTATATCATGTTACACAAACCCGCTGGCTACGTTTGCTCACATGAAGACGGCTTCAATCATACGGCATTTATTTTGCTCGATGAAGTGAATGTTCAAGACTTGCATTTTGCAGGACGTTTGGATGTCGATACCACAGGTTTGGTTCTGATCACCGATGACGGTCAATGGTCTCATCGCATTACCTCGCCAAAACACAAATGCGACAAAACCTACCGTGTCTGGCTTGCAGACCCTATTGAAGCGAATTATGTCGAACAATTCTTAACGGGTATTGAACTGCGTAATGAGCGTGAGCCAACCTTGCCTGCGCAATTGGAAGTCGTCGGTGAGAATGAATGTTTACTGACCATTCATGAAGGCAAATACCATCAAGTTAAACGCATGTTTGCTGCTTTAGGCAATAAAGTGGTTGGCCTTCACCGTGAGCGCATTGGTCATATTGTGCTAGATGAGGCACTAGAGCCCGGTGAATACCGTTATTTGACTGACCAAGAAGTGGCTTCTATTGGGGCTTGAACGGCCTAGCTTTACTGCAACTTCATTCCTTATTTATCTGGAGAACTATGACTTCATCTCAACCTGTTACAGCGAATAATACGCCGCACATTAGTTTTTTACTTTTCTTAGTATTAGGCGCGATTGGCGCATTAACGCCGCTGGCGATTGATATGTATCTGCCAGCCATGCCAGCGATTGCTAAAGATCTCGGTGTGAGTGCTGGAGCGGTACAAATGACGCTGACTGCTTATACCGCTGGTTTTGCGATAGGCCAACTATTGCATGGCCCGCTGGCCGACAGTTATGGCCGTCGCCCAGTGTTGCTGATCGGCGTATTACTGTTTGGTATTGCTGCCACTGTGAGTGCGACTACGCAGGGTATTGAAGCGTTAACGTATGTTCGCGCTGCGCAAGGTTTTGCTGGAGCAGCGGCGGCTGTGGTTATCCAAGCGGTGGTGCGTGATATGTTTGATCGCGAAGATTTTGCCCGCGCCATGTCTTTTGTCACTTTAGTGATGACCGTTGCCCCGTTAGCTGCGCCGATGATTGGCGGACACTTGGCCATTTGGTTTGGTTGGCGTTCGATATTTTGGGTGTTAGCTATTTTTGCCGCGGTGGTGATTGCTCTCGTGGTTTGGAAAATTCCAGAAACACTCAGTGCAGAAAATCGTCAACCGCTGCGCTTTCGAAATACCATTCGCAACTATGTGCAGTTAAGCCGTAACCCAGTCGCGATGGGGCTTGTTTTTTCTGGTGCTTTCTCGTTCGCTGGTATGTTTGCCTTTTTGACCGCAGGCTCTTTTGTCTATATTGATATTTATGGAGTCGATCCTGATCAATTTGGTTACCTGTTTGGCCTCAATATCGTCGCGATGATTATCATGACCAGCTTGAATGGTCGAATGGTGAAACGAGTCGGTTCCCACGCCATGCTACGCTTTGGTTTATTGATTCAGTTGTGCGCAGGTATCGGGCTATTTATCGCGTGGTTACTCAACCTTGGTTTATGGGGTATTGTGCCTTTTGTGGTGCTTTTTATTGGTACATTGTCAACGATAGGCAGTAATTCAATGGGATTATTGTTAAGTGGTTATCCGAAAATGGCGGGTACCGCTTCTTCACTGGCTGGAACGTTGCGTTTTGGCACAGGCTCAGTGGTTGCGGCGATTGTCGCGATGATGCCTAGTGATGTTGAGTGGCCGATGATTGTGGTCATGACGGCGTGCTCGGTACTTTCATCTCTTTTTTATTGGACATTAGGAAGAAAGGCGTAATGTCAGAGTATTACCTCGAAATTCAACGTGTAGTGAATACAGCGCTGCAAGAGTTAACAGCAGAACACCAAGCGAATAAGCTGGTGAATGCGCCTTTAGCTAATAATCACTTTTTGGTGCGTTGGGTGAGTAAGGCATTGAAAGCACAACGATTTCATCGCTGTGTGGTGGATGATTTAAATCGTTGGCAGAAAGCTGGACGTTCGAAAGGCAACCAATCTGAATTACTGTTTATCTTCAAACGCATCTCAGCATTTTACGGTCAGTTTTTTGCGCAAGACGCGGATAACATCATTACCGATAAGAAAATTGACGCGTTTTTGGAATTCATGGAAGCGGCTCACTGGGAAGTGACAACATGTGATCCATTGGTGAATGAAGGCAAATTACAGCTTTTTACCGATGGGCAAAACTCATTGGCTTTGTGCGCAAATCAGTGTGAATCATGCTTTGATGGTGAACTGCTCGTGAAGCCGATGAACTGGTTTGTACGGGGCCATCATGCTGATTTCGTCGAAAAGGCCAGCAGTGCTGGCTTTATGGTGCATAAACGTACCGATTATAAGTCGAATGTGAAATATCATGGTGAGTATTTGATATACCCAAGCAACCATGGCGTGCAATTGGCTGAAATTCCATTAGGCTTTCCTATTGATTAGTATGGAATTGAAACCCAATAAGTTGCAGAGCTAGCGATTTCGCTAGCTCTTTTTTTGTGCCTTTTTGACGATGGCTTTGACCATGCCATTAAAAATAAAAAGGTGGGCAGGCATCATCGCGAACCAGTAAAGTAACCCTAAGAATCCTTTGGGGTGCCACCATGCGGTCACATTGAGTTCTCGCGTTTCGCCTAGATCTTTAATGGTAAATTCCAATCGCCCTAACCCTGGGCCTTTCATCCCAAAAAGAAGAGACAAAAACTGTTGAGGTTGGCAGCGGATCACTTTCCACGAATCAATAAAATCGCCAACTTGCAGTTCCGGGCCACAAGGGGAGCGGCGCACAGGTTTGCCACCACCGAATAAAAGATCGAGCCATTCGCGTGTACGCCATAGTACATTGGCAAAAAAATAGCCTTCTTGGCGGCTTCCTATGGTTCGGATAACATCCCATAAAGCCTCAGCAGAAGCGCTGGTCTGAATCGTTGCTCCTGCCTGTTTAGGATAGTAGCCAAAACCGGGTTGCCAACGCTGTAGGGCACTTGGATCAAATCCCCACACCTGCGAGCGTGTAAATTCCCCTTCATGCTCGATTATTTTGGTGACAACGTCACGATAGGGGGTCAGTTTTTGGGGATAGCGTGCTTCAATGGCTTGTGAGTCGGCAATGTAATCATGATCTAAACCGGCAAGTAGTGCTCTGCCAATATTAGAAGGGACGGAGGTGACAAGACCTAGCCAGTAAGAAGCCATTTTGGGGGTTAATAGTGGGGTAGACCATAACCGAAAAGGTTTCTGCGTTGCCTGACAAATAATGGCAAATTGTTCGCGGTAGGAGAGGGTGTCAGGCCCACCGACTTCAAACAATTGGTGTGCAACGGGCTGCTCATTAGCTAATTCAAGTAGATAATGATTGAGGTTTTCCAGCGCTATCGGATTTGCTTTGGAATCAACCCATTTGGGAGTGATGAGCATCGGTAAGTTGTAAACAAAATCACGCATGATTTCAAATGCGGCTGATCCCGGTCCAAGAATGACACCGGCTCTTAATTCGGTCACTGGTACAGGACTTTTCCTAAGTAGATCGCCGGTCATTTTCCGTGCTTTGAGGTGCTCTGAGTTTCCGGTTTGTGGCTGAATCGCACTTAAGTAGATCAGGTGTTTGACCTGGCTAACCTCAAGGGCTTGTTTAACGTTTTCCGCCAACGACAATTCATAGTCGACGAAATCATGTCCTTGCGCCATACCGTGCACTAAAAAATAAACCAGTTCAAATTGTGGGATAAGTGCAAGTGTCGCCTCTTTATCGGTAAGGTCTAAATAACGCAAGGTAAGGTTGGGATGAGATATGGCACGTGAGGTTAAGTAGTCAATGTGCCTAGCTGCGGCCGTTACTTGAAAACCTTGCGCTAATAGCAAAGGTAACAGTTGTGAGCCGACATAGCCTGATGCGCCGAGTACTAACACTTTTTTCATGACGGTCCCTTCAAATAAGATGGTTAGATTATGCTCACAGACGTATAATAGCGACTTCATTTTTTCTGTGCTATCAATGTGTTGAATTTGAGGTGATCGGTTGTCTGTTTTTTCGCAAATCATGCTACATACAAGAGGCGATTTTTTCCGTCGCTTAATGGCTATCGCTCTGCCGATCACCTTGCAAAGTATTATGTTTTCTAGCCGTGGTCTAGTGGATGTTTTGATGCTAGGGCAATTAGGTGAGGCTGAAATTGCTGCGGTAGGCGTTGCCGCTAGAGCAACTTTTGTCACCACCATCATGCTAGTGGGCGTGACAACCGGAGGCGCACTGTTAACAGCTCAGTATTGGGGCGCAGGAAACAAACAGGGCGTGCGAGAAAGTACGGCACTTACGTGGTTAGTCGCTAACCTATTTGCTGTAATGACGGTGGCACTATTTTTACTGTTTCCAAGTCAAATCATGGCACTAACCACGGATTCCGAGACCGTTAATGCGCTAGGTAGCCAATATTTGATTATTACCTCACTCAGTATGTTTGCTGTAGCTTGCGTCAGTAGTATGGCTGTAGGGCTGCGAGCGATGCATAAACCGGGGCTCAGCACGTTTTTTAGCGGTATTGGTATTGTTTCAAACGTGTTTTTAAACTGGGTGCTGATTTTCGGCAAATTGGGTTTTCCCGCAATGGGAATCGAAGGTGCAGCGATTGCTACCGTGCTCAGTGGTTTTATTGAAGTCGCGTGTTTATACGGTTACCTCTATGCCAAGAAACATCTGTTAGCGTTTGGAATTGACGATATCCGAGCCATCATTGAATGGCCTACCATTTCTCGTTTTTTGAAGCTTTCGTTGCCAACCACCTTTAATTTCCTTGCATGGGCAGGCGGTTTATTTGTCTACCATGCCATCATGGGGCAAAGTGGTGTGCAAGGCTTAGCGGCGCTATCGGTGATGACGCCAGTAGAATCGATTTCATTGAGTTTACTGATTGGGATGTCGAATGCGGCTGCGGTTTTAGTCGGTAACCAACTTGGCGCTAAGCAGTACGATGCTGTTTATTATCAAGCCTTGGGTTTAACTATCATCAGCCTTCTTGTAGGCGTGATCGTCGCTGCCGCCTTGTATGTGGTGCAGATCCCTATCCTGAACTCTTTCACCGCCTTGACGGATGAAACCCGTGCTTTATCTGAAGAGTTTATCGTGATACTTAGCCTTGGCATCATTTTACGTTCCATTCCAATGACGGTGATTGTTGGCGTGTTGCGAGCTGGCGGTGACGTAAAGTTTTGTCTTTATCAAGATTTAGTCGCGCAGTGGCTGATCGGTATTCCGTTAGCCGCATTTTGTGCGATTGTGCTTGGAGCTAAGCCTGAAGCCATCTATTTATTGTTTCTCGTTGAAGAGTTGATTAAATGGGGCGGTTCTCTTTATCGAATGAAAAGCAAGAAGTGGATGCGAAATTTGATTGAAAATTAGACACAACGCAGTTAGGTGGTGCAATTTGATGCACATAATGTGATCCGGTATCCAAAATGCTTTCTACTGCAGGAGAATTAGTGTAGATTCACAATCCAATTTTAGTCGATTGCGAGCGATTTGATGTTACAGCTGACCAACCTGTGTAAAGGCTATCTAGATGGCGATGAATTTCATCCCGTGCTACAGGGGGCAGAGTTAACATTAAACCGAGGCGACCAAATCGCATTGATGGGTGAAAGTGGTTCGGGTAAGAGTACATTACTCAACCTTATTGCCGGATTAGATATTGTCGATTCTGGCGAAATTTGGTTTCCAAGTTTTGCCATGCATGACACGTCAGAAAATAAGCGTACCGCTTATCGCCGAAATAACATTGGTCATATCTTTCAGCAGTTTAATCTTCTTCCCACCCTCAATCTCGCGGATAATATTCGCTTTTGTCGTCAGTTGAAAGGAATGCCGGAAGACCAAGGTTTACTGCGTCAAATTCTTTCTTCGCTTGATTTAATGCCGTTGCTAGGCCGATACCCTGAAGAGGTTTCTGGTGGGCAGCAGCAGCGTGCTGCGATCGCGCGCTCCTTGTACATGGAGCCTAAGATTTTATTAGCAGATGAACCAACCGGTAGTCTTGATGAGCGTAATGCCGAGGCGGTGATGCGTTTATTGACGACCTTAACTCGCCAGTTGGATTGCACGTTATTATTGGTGACGCACAGTGAAAAAGTCGCGCAGCATATGGATGGTCGCGTACGTTTACAAGGAGGGTTGTTGCATGTTATGGCCCGTAGTTAAGGCGCTACTTGGTCATTATCGGCGTTATCCTTTACAAATCATCCTAGTATGGCTGGGTTTAACGCTTGGCGTTTCATTGTTGGTGGGAGTGACGGCCATCAACCAGCATGCTCGTCAAAGTTATGAACATGGCGAAAAGCTGTTTTCTAATCCATTACCTTATCGTATTCGTTCCAAGCATATTGCCAATAAAATCCCCCAAGGTTTCTATATTCAGTTGCGCCGTGATGGATTTTCTCAGTGCGCTCCTTTTGAAAACCATCGTTTGACGACAAAAAATGGCACGGATATTTCGCTGATTGGGCTTGATCCCGTCGCGATGTTGCCAACCAATAGCGGCCTTCCTTTATCGGAATTTTCGACATTATCATTGATGAATCCGCCGTATCCTATTTTGGTGAGTGTTGATCTCGCTCGTCTCCAAGGTTGGCAAACGGGTGATTTTATCGTGCTTGATGATGAATCAAAGTTAGGTCCTATTCAGATCGATCAACAAGATCTCATCAACGGCACACGCGTTATTGCGGATCTATCCTTGGTGCGTATGCTCAAGAAAAGTTCGGGCTTATCTGTTATTGCTTGTGGTGATATGCCGCCAGAGAAACTGAAAAGACTAAAAGATAATTTACCTAATGGTTTGACGCTAGTCCGTAGTTCTCGCACTGAGCTGGAATCACTCACGCGTGCTTTTCATCTCAATCTCAATGCAATGGGTATGTTGGCATTTTTGGTCGGGCTATTCATATTCTACCAAGCCATGTCTTTATCTTTAATCCAGCGTCAACCTTTAGTCGGGTTATTACGGCAAGCGGGCGTTTCTGGCTGGCAGCTTACCCAAGCATTGGTGATTGAGTTGTTTGGCATGGTCCTGCTTAGCTGGATATGCGGTAACGGATTGGGGTTATTATTGGCCAATCAACTTATTCCAGCGGTTTCAGCCAGTTTGGGTGACTTGTATGATGCTAATGTCGGTTTATCGATTAGCTGGAATTGGCAGTGGAGTAGTTACAGTTTAGCCATGGCGTTGATTGGTGCATTCGCGGCGTGCGCTTGGCCCCTCGTCCGGTTGCTAAAATCGCAGCCTATTCGTCTTTCGGCTCGTCTCTCTTTGCTTCGATTTGCTGGCACAGAATTTCGCCTGCAAGCCCTTGTTGCTTGCGCATTGACTGTCGCGGCGATTGCCGTGTATCAAGTTCCACAAACGCAACTTTCTGGTTTTGCAATTATTGCGTTGATGTTACTCAGTGTTGCGCTGTTTACGCCTTATCTTATTTGGACGCTGTTCAACAGTTTTTCCTACTCACTCGCTTGGGTAAAAGCGCGTTGGTTCTTTGCCGATGCAGCCGCTAGTATGAGCTATCGCGGTGTCGCAACTATGGCATTTATGATTGCTATGGCGGCGAATATTGGCATTGAAACCATGGTTGGTAGCTTTAGAGACACTACTGAAAAATGGTTAAACCAACGTTTAGCGGCCGATATTTATGTCTATCCTACCAACAGTTCGGCATCAAGAATGAGCAGTTGGTTGAAAGCGCAGCCTGAGGTCAATGATGTTTGGTGGCGTTGGGAAAAAGATTTCGCCACTGACAAAGGTGCATTGCAAGTGGTCAGCACAGGTATCTCCGATGGTGAGTTAGACTCGTTGACGGTTAAACTCGCTGTTCCTAACTATTGGTATGATTTACACCATTCAAAGAGTTTGATGATCAGTGAATCCATGGCGCTTAAATTAGGCATTAAGCCTGGTGATTTTATTGACCTTTCTGAGCCTTTGGGCCAAAAGTGGCAAGTCGTGGGGGTGTATTACGATTATGGTAACCCTTACCACCAAGTCTTATTGTCACACCAAAATTGGTTATTTGCGTTTGCCAGTACGGGAAATGTGGCGCTAGGAGTGGTTTTGCACGAAGGTGTGAATGACCAAGGATTAAAGAAGCGACTAGAATCGGTATTTAGGTTGGGCCCTGAGCGGATTTTTGATAACAATCACATCCACACTCAAGCGATGCGGGTGTTTGACCGAACCTTTGCCATCGCCGATACGCTCGGGCGTATTACTTTGTTGATTGCCGTGTGTGGTATTTTCTTTGCTACGTTAGCCGGAGAGGTTTCCCGCCAGCGACATGTTTCGCTACTGCGTTGTTTGGGTGTTTCTGGTAAAGAGCTGGTGGTGATTGGCAGCTTGCAGTTGTGTGTTTTTGGGGCGATAGCGCTCGTGATTGCAATGCCGTTAGGGCTTGCACTCGCTCGTCTTGTGGTGGACATCGTGATTAAACAATCCTTTGGTTGGACAATCCAACTGCAGTTGATCCCCGGGGAGTATTTGAAAACGGCAGCATGGGCGATGGTGACCTTGATGTGCGCAGGTGCAATCCCGGTTATTCGTTTGGTCAGAAGGCCACCGATCAGCTCATTTAGAGACGCGTTATAAATGATGAAACGATACCTCGTACTTTTGTGCTCTTTGTTGATTGCTGTATTGTTCTGCCTCTATTCGTGGCACCAGTATTGGCAGGCACAGCAAACGATTTCAGAATATGCCGTTTCTGAAACAGCTTCTAAGCAAATGGATACATCATCAATATCGAAGGAGCACCCATTCGAGTTCGTGCTTCCTAATCGCCCGGTACGACTTCCTCAAGATTTCAATTTTCATCAAGGTTTTGAACATGAGTGGTGGCATTACTTTGCGAATGTCAGTGATGAACATGGGCAGCAATATGGGATCCAGTGGAGCTATTTTCGTCTCGCTAACGAAGCTCGAGATGCTAATGGATGGCTTAGTCCTCAGCTTTATCTTGCTTATGTGGTGATCTCTTCAAAGAATGAAGTCTGGCGTGAACAGCGGATTGCGCGGGGCGGAATTGGTCAAGCCGGCTTAGAATTAAAGCCGTTTAAAATGTGGATTGATAATTGGGACTGGCGTGCACCGGGGACGACTCCATTTCCTGGAGTATTAGATGTAGCGACGGACACGTTTTCACTCTCATTAAAAAATAACCTTTCCGGGCCATTTGTATTACCTGGTCAGCAGGGATACCAAAAAAAGCATGATTCACTCTCTTTAGCCTCATATAGTCTCCAAGCACCGTTTTTGCAGGTCAAAGGTGTGCTCAACTTAGGTGTTAACTCTCAACCCATTCAAGTCACAGGTAATGCATGGCTGAGCAAGGAGTGGGGTAATAATCTACTGCCTAACGCTAAACAGGGATGGGATAAGTTGTTCGTTAAACTCGATAGCAAAACAACCTTATTGGTTAATCGCTATCGTTATTTTCAGCAAGAGCCCTATTTGTTTGGGGCAATTGTGAAAGATTCGGGCACCACGATCGCACTATCTGCTGATGAAATTGATTTAGTTCCTGTCGTTTCTGCCGCGTCGGAGAATGAGCGTGACATCCCGTTACAATGGGTGGTAAACATCCCTAAATATAATATTCATCTGGTGACGAAAGCGGTGAATCGCGATCTGTGGTCACCCTTTCTGATCCCTTATTGGGAAGGCCCCATTATCACCGATGGTAGTCATAAGGTGACGGGTTTCATGCAACTAACGAGCAACTAAGTTCAAATATTTGCGGAATCTAAAGGTCAAGTTGTTCTTGGCCTTTTGTGTTTTTGTGAACCTTTTTTATTTTGTTGTAAAATTGTTATGCATGAAAACTAATCAACAATGGGAAAATAGTGAAAACCAAGGAATATACGTTGTATTGTTATGCTTGACTCGGAAATTCCGATTCTTAATATCTGAACAAGCGATTTTTACTTCTATCAGCTACTGTATAAACTCTGTCATATTCATTTGTTAATGGTTTATTAACATGCATAACTATAAGGACGATATCATGAGTGATGTGATTCGCGACTTTTTCAAGATGGAATCAGCAGGTGGTATTTTGCTGGTTATTGCTGCTGCAATTGCAATGATGATTGCTAACTCACCGCTAAATGATGTTTACCAATCTTTTTTACATTCCTACGTGTTTGGAATGTCAGTGTCGCATTGGATCAATGATGGCTTAATGGCCGTATTCTTTTTGTTGATTGGTTTAGAAGTCAAACGTGAATTGTTGGAAGGTGCTCTTAAATCCAAAGAAACGGCTATTTTTCCAGCCATTGCTGCCGTCGGCGGCATGCTTGCTCCAGCATTAATTTACGTGCTGTTTACGGCTGGTGATGCACAAGCGATTCAAGGTTGGGCGATCCCAGCGGCCACTGATATTGCGTTTGCGCTAGGTATTATGGCGCTATTGGGTAAACGTGTTCCGATCAGCTTAAAAGTGTTCTTGCTGGCGCTTGCGATTATTGATGACTTAGGGGTTGTGGTCATTATTGCGCTATTTTATAGCGGTGATCTTTCTACCATTGCGTTAACCGTCGGTTTCTTAATGACTGGTGTGCTTTTTATACTAAACAACAAGCATGTTACCAAAATCAGCCTTTACTTAATTGTCGGTGCGATTTTATGGTTTGCCGTACTTAAATCTGGTGTTCATGCAACCTTGGCTGGTGTAGTGATTGGTTTTGCTATTCCGCTGAAAGGTGATAAAGGCGAATATTCTCCGTTAAAGCATCTTGAGCATGCGCTACACCCGTATGTCGCTTTTGGTATTCTGCCATTGTTCGCATTTGCCAATGCCGGGATTTCACTGGAAGGGATCTCCGTATCTAGCCTCACGTCAATGTTGCCTTTGGGCGTGGCTCTTGGCCTATTTATTGGTAAGCCATTGGGTATTTTTACCTTCAGTTGGGCTGCGGTGAAACTCGGTGTTGCTAAATTGCCTGAGGGGATCAATTTCAAGCATATTTTTGCCGTGTCAGTGCTATGTGGTATTGGCTTTACAATGTCGATTTTTATCTCGTCATTGGCTTTTGGACCGACCAATGCTGAATTTGATACGTTTGCAAGGCTCGGTATATTAATGGGCTCAACCACTGCCGCGATTGTAGGCTATATATTGCTTCATTTATCTTTGCCAAAAAACGCATAAGAATATAATCAGCCCTCCGTAATACGAGGGCTGATTCATTTTATAAACTAACCATTTGATTTATCAATATTCTTAATCAATAGAAAATTTAAGTTTTTATCGATTTATTGAAAATTATTGCCAGCGTAATTATTTTTTGATATTTTTCGCACCAATCTCGGACAGTAGCTTCTGGGGGACACGCGTAATGACCATTCAGGCTGATTGTGACATTACGTAGGGTAGGTATCAGCAAGTCCTTTTGTTGATAGACGGGATACTCTTGCAGCGGGAGCTGCATGTGAATGGGAAACCCAACATTGAACTCATCATCACTTAACACACTGACGTTAATCAGCTTTGTACTTCCTCTATGCCCTGTGCTTGAAGACAGTTCTATCACCGAACCTTGATTCTCTGATTTAGTAATCTTTCATCGAAGACGATGAACCAATTTCCGTTTTTGCCTTTTGGCTAATACGGAGCTTATTGCTATGTCATATTTCCTTATATTCAAACCAAACCAAGGAAATAGGCGGAAATTTTCACATTCAAGGGGAAGGGAAATGAGCACAGCCTTTGAAGTCGATAACACTATCGCAAACATTTTTTCATCTCAGGTACCTGTTGTTGAAGGTATTTATGATCTCACACCGGACCAAATTCTACTCGATCAAATTGAGCATGAATCTGAAGTTCGTTCATACCCACGCCGTCTACCGATTGCCATCAAGCAAGCTTATGGTGCGTTAGTAGAAGATACGCGCGGACAAATTTTCCTCGACTGCTTAGCGGGCGCGGGAACGTTGGCGCTTGGGTATAACCATCCTGAGATCAATCAAGCACTGAAAGAGCAGTTAGATTCAGGTCTGCCATATCAGACATTGGATATGACAACGCACGCTAAAGACAAATTCATCAAGCAAGTAAAAGCATTTTTGCCTGAAGAGTTTGCAAAAAATTCCGCGATTCAATTTTGTGGACCTTCTGGTGCGGATGCCGTTGAAGCGGCTATCAAGCTGGTGAAGCAGACAACGGGTCGTAACACCATGTTTGCGTTTCGCGGTGCTTACCACGGCATGACCAACGGAACGATGGGCATGATGGGCAACCTGAATACTAAAGCTCGTCGCACAGGATTAATGTCGGATGTGCATTTTATGCCATTCCCATACAACTTGCGCTGCCCGTTTGGTTTAGGGGGCGATGAAGGTGCCAAAGCGAGCATTCGCTACATCGAACGTCTGCTGAACGATGACGAAGCTGGTATCATGAAACCGGCGGCCATTATTGTTGAACCTGTTCAAGGTGAAGGAGGCGTCATTCCCGCTCCAGCATTCTGGTTGCGTGAACTACGCCGTATCTGCGATGAACACGGTATTTTATTAATTTTCGATGAAATTCAGTGTGGCGTGGGTAAATCGGGTTACCGCTTTGCATTTGAAGAGTCTGGTATTTGTCCTGATATTCTTTGCTTATCTAAAGCCATTGGTGGTGGTCTACCAATGTCTATTCTTGTGTTCAAGAAAGAGATCGATACTTGGAAACCGGGTGAGCACACAGGCACGTTCCGTGGTAACCAATTGGCCATGGTTTCTGGTGCGAAAGCGTTAGAAATTATTTTACGTGATAACCTCGTTGAACACGCTAATGTCGCGGGTCAGTACCTACGCCAAGGTCTTGAAGCGATTCAACGCCGCGTGAATTGTATTGCGGAAGTTCGTGGCAAAGGTTTGATGCTCGGCGTCGAGATTCGTAAACCAAACGGTGAAATGAACAAATTTGGCGAGCCAATGGCCGATGGTCAATTAACACTCGCTATCCAACGCGCAGCACTTGAGCGTGGGTTGATGGTTGAAAAAGGTGGCCGTGAAGGATCCGTTATTCGTTTCTTACCACCGATTATCATCTCATTCGAGCAGATCGATTTTGCTCTGCGCACTCTTGAAGCGGCGATTTTAGCCGCAGGTGGCGGCGAGAAAGATCCAGAGCCAGAAAATCAAGCCTGGAAGAAGCATTTTATCCAAACCGGTGAAATGGGCAGCAATGAATTTGCCGATGTGATGAACCATGCCACTTCTGCGATGAAAGCTGTTTTTGAACAAGCCAAAGCGCCTTATTCAGGTTTGGATCCAAAGCAGCTTGAAGAAGCGATTTACGCAGTAGATTTGGATAACAAAAATGCGCCATTGAAGGATGTGATCTCTGAAATGGCAGATCTGGTAGCCAAAAATTCCATTATCGTTCAACACCCAGATTGTATTGCTCACCTGCACACGCCACCCTTGATGCCATCAGTAGTGGCTGAAGCGATGATTGGTGCATTAAACCAGTCTATGGACTCATGGGATCAATCGTCTTCTGCTACCTATGTTGAACAGAAAGTGATTGATTGGATGTGTGAGAAATACGAACTCGGCGCTCAGTCGGATGGTATTTTCACCAGTGGTGGCACGCAAAGTAACCAAATGGGTTTAATGTTAGCTCGTGACTGGATTGCCGATAAATTAAGTGGTCATTCTATTCAAAAGCTGGGCTTACCTGAGTATGCCGATAAGCTGCGTATTGTGTGCTCGAAAAAATCGCATTTCACCGTGCAAAAATCGGCCTCTTGGATGGGGTTGGGCGAGAAAGCCATTTTGGCGGTTGATGCGAATCCAAACGGCACAATGGATGTCACCAAACTGGAAGCGGTTGTTGCACAAGCGAAAGCGGAAGGTCTTATTCCTTTTGCTATTGTTGGAACGGCAGGCACAACGGATCACGGTGCGATTGATGATCTGTCGACGATCGCGGATGTAGCACAGCAACATGATCTATGGATGCATGTGGATGGAGCATACGGCGGCGCATTGGTTCTAAGTAGCCATAAAGCACGTTTGCAGGGCGTTGAGCGTGCGCACTCGGTCAGCGTCGACTTCCATAAATTGTTCTTCCAAACGATCAGTTGTGGCGCGGTGTTGCTCAAAGATAAAAGTCACTTCAAGTATCTACTGCATCATGCGGATTACCTTAACCGTGAACATGATGAACTGCCAAACTTGGTGGATAAATCTATTTCTACGACCAAGCGTTTTGATGCATTGAAAGTGTTTATGACAATGCAAAACGTAGGCCCTAAGGCTTTGGGTGAAATGTACGATCATCTGCTAGAACAAACACTGCAAGTGGCAGATTTAGTTCAGCATCACGATGCTTTTGAACTCTTGGCTGAGCCTGCTCTCTCCACCGTGTTATTCCGTTCCGTGGATAAACAAGCGGTAGATTTTGACGAGTTGAACAAAGCGTTGCGTTTAGAAGCATTGACACGTGGTGTCGCGGTGTTGGGCGAGACGATTGTGGATGGCAAAACAGCGCTTAAATTCACCATTTTAAACCCATGCTTACAACTGTCAGATTTCAAAGCATTACTTAATAATATTGAAGTACTAGCCTCTGAGCTAGCCAAGGCATAAAGGAATACAAACAACCATGTCTATTTTACAAATTGGCGCGGGAGGCGTTGGCTGGGTTGTCGCACATAAGGCGGCCCAAAACAACGACATACTCGGTGATATTGTTCTTGCTTCTCGTACTCTTGAAAAGTGCGAGAAGATCATTGAATCGATCAAAGGAAAAAATAACCTTAAAGATCCAACTAAAAAACTTGAGGCACGCACCGTCAAGGCGGATGACGTAGCCTCGTTAGTTGCATTAATTAAAGAAGTCCAGCCTGATCTTGTGATCAACGCTGGCCCTCCTTGGGTAAACGTGCCAATCATGGAAGCATGTTATCAAGCCAAGGTTTCCTATCTAGATACATCGGTTGCTGTTGACCTTTGCTCTGAAGGTCAACAAGTGCCTGAAGCGTATGATCCTCAATGGGCATTTCGTGAAAAATTTAAGCAAGCAGGCATTACCGCTATTCTCGGTGCTGGTTTTGATCCGGGCGTGGTTAGTGTGTTTGCCGCGTATGCGGTGAAACACCTCTTTGACGAAATCGACAGTATTGATGTGATGGACATTAATGCAGGCGATCACGGCAAAAAATTTGCGACTAACTTTGATCCAGAAACCAATATGTTAGAGATTCAAGGTGACTCTTTCTATTGGGAAGAAGGGCAGTGGCAGCGTGTTCCTTGCCATTCACGAATGCTAGAATTTGATTTTCCTCAGTGCGGCCAGCACAAGGTGTACTCCATGTCGCACGATGAAGTGCGTTCGATGAAAGAGTTTATTCCGGCCAAACGTATTGAATTTTGGATGGGTTTTGGCGATCGTTATCTCAACTATTTCAATTGTATGCGTGATATTGGTTTATTGAGTCCAAACCCATTGACGCTGCAAGATGGTACTGTGGTTCAACCACTTCAAGTGCTTAAAGCAATGCTGCCAGACCCAACCTCTTTGGCTCCTGGCTACAAAGGCCTGACTTGTATTGGTACTTGGGTGCAAGGTTGGAAGGATGGTAAACAGCGCAGTGTCTTTATCTACAATAATGCAGACCATGAAGTGGCATACCATGATGTAGAGCACCAAGCCATCGCTTACACCACGGGCGTTCCTGCCATTACTGCGGCATTGCAGTATTTCCAAGGGCATTGGGCACAAGCGGGCGTGTTTAACTTAGAGCAGCTTGACCCTGATCTGTTTTTAGAAACGATGCCGAAATTAGGTTTGGATTGGCATGTTCAAGAGCTCGATATCGGGCAACCAGAGATTAAAATTCTAAAATAAGAGTTTTCGATAGTTAAGCCGATGCAGATGTGTCGGCTTTCTTCAATTTGAGAGTGATAAATAGATGCAAAAAAGCGAACTCCAAACGCCATATTTTATGATTGATGAATCACAGTTGATCGCGAACCTAGAAATCGCGAAGCAGCTCAAAGAGATGTCGGGCGTCAAACTCGTCTTAGCTTTAAAATGCTTCTCTACTTGGGGAGTGTTTGACATCATCAAACCTTACTTAGATGGCACCACCAGCAGTGGCCCATTTGAAGTAAAATTAGGTTACGAAACGTTTGGTGGTGAAACACATGCCTATAGCGTTGGCTACAGTGAAGCTGATGTTAAAGAAGTGGCCGATATTTGCGACAAAATGATTTTTAATTCGCAATCCCAGTTGGCCGCTTACCGTCATTTAGTTGAAGGCAAGGCGTCATTGGGTTTACGTTTAAACCCCGGCGTGAGTTACGCTGGGCAAGATCTTGCCAATCCCGCACGTCAGTTTTCTCGTTTAGGTGTTCAAACAGACCATATTGATAACTCAGTGTTCGATACTATCAATGGCGTGATGTTCCATATGAACTGTGAGAACAAAGATGCTGATGCGTTCATTGCGTTATTAGATTCGATCTCTGAGCGTTTTGGTCAATATCTGGATAAGTTAGATTGGGTCAGCCTAGGCGGTGGTGTGTTCTTCACTTGGCCTGGTTATCCGCTAGAAAAATTAGCATTAGCGCTTAAGGCCTTTTCAGAAAAGCATCAGGTTCAGCTTTATCTTGAACCGGGTGAGGCGATCATCACGAAAACGGCTGATTTAGTGGTGACTGTCGTCGATATCGTTGAAAATGGCATGAAAACAGCGATTGTTGATTCGGCAACTGAAGCGCATCGTTTAGACACACTGATTTACAAAGAGCCAGCGGCTATCTTAGAAGCGAGTGCGAACGGTGAACATGAGTATGTCATTGGCTCGTGTTCTTGCTTAGCGGGTGATCAATTTTGTGTGGCTTCATTTGAACAGCCATTATCGATTGGTCAGCGGTTGCATATCATGGATAGCGCGGGCTATACCATGGTGAAATTGAATTGGTTTAATGGCCTTAAAATGCCTTCCGTGTATTGTCAACGCAGTACAGGAGAGCTTCAGAAACTGAATGAATTTGGCTATGAAGACTTTAAACGTTCATTATCTCAATGGTCGGTAAACTGATGACAATAGGCCTCACCATACAGTGGGTGAGGCCTATTTTTGTAAAATCACACCTTAGAGTTTAAAGCTTTTCATTCTTTCGTCTAATTGGCGTGAAAGAGCGGCCAAGGTTTCACTCTCTTCTGCCAAATAGTTTGCCGATTGTGACATCTCCAATGCTGAATCGTTAATGCCACTGACGTTACGGTTCATTTCTTCGGCCACTGCACTTTGTTCTTCTGCCGCAGTGGCGATTTGAATTGCTTTATCACTCACATGCTGAATATGACTGACGATCAAGGAAAGATCGCTGCCTGCATTTTCTGCCCGCTCCACACTGTTATAAGCGAGATCTTGGCTTTTTTGCATCGCGTTTGATGTACTAACGGCCAGTTGCTGTAAGCGGTTAATGGTGGTTTGGATTTGGTCAGTGGAATGATGGGTACGGCTAGCTAAATTTCTGACCTCGTCGGCGACCACTGCGAATCCTCTACCTTGTTCTCCAGCACGTGCGGCTTCAATCGCTGCATTTAGTGCAAGTAAATTGGTTTGTTCAGAAATGCCGCTGATCACTGTGGTAACTTCACTGATTTGCATCACGCCTTCTTTGAGTTTGTGCACTTGCTCAGTAGCCACTTCCAGCTCTTTTGAGAGCGCTTTAATGCTGTCCACACTGGAATGTACGTCTTTATCGCCTAAGCCGGCTTCTTTGCTGGCATCCAATGTGTCTCTTGCTGTCTCTTCTGCATGGCTTGCAACATCGGCAACTGTCGCACTCATTTCATTCATCGCGGTTGCGAGCTGACTTAATTGGTCACGTTGACTGGTCACCGCTTGGCTAGTTTCTTCCGCAGAAGAAGCGATGCGAATGGCGGCCTCTGCAAGCAGGTTTGCTGAGGTGACCGACTCGATTAATGCTAAACGCACTGCGCTTACACTGTCATTGATACGACATGCCACAATGCCAATCTCATCTTCTCCCATTACGGGGACCCGTGCGGTTAAATCGCCGCTTGCCACTTTTTTCATGACTTCTTTAATTGACTCTAACGGCATAATGATGGCTCGGCTGATGACCACCCCAAGCGTTGCCATCACAAACACAACTGCCAATGTCGCTCCTCCCATCTTGAGGATCTGTTTGTTGATCGCCTCTTCAATGTCATTGATGAGCATGCCTGAGCCGATAATCCAATGCCACGGCGCAAACCCGTGGACTGCCGATAATTTCTCTGCGGGTGTTCCACTGTTAGTCTGCCAAGGATATGTCAACGTGCCTTGTTGACCATTTTTGCCAAGTTCAACCATAGTGAACCAAAACTCGCCTTGTGTATCTTTTCCTGGGCTTCCCATCTGTTTGCCAACCAAATCAGTGCGAATCGGATGGGCAATGGTGTAACGAGACTCATCGATAGCAAAAAGATAGTTGTTGCTGTCAAAACGTGTGTTGTTGATGAGTATCTTCGCCTGTGATTTAGCTTCGTCTTCGGGGAGTGTTTTCTGAAGGTGTGAGATTTGTGAGAGGAGAGTATCGATAACTGCGTTCAACCTCGCTTCACGCTCTACGACTAAGTTACTTCTCAGCGCGCTAGTTGCAATGAACAGTAAGCTCAATAAGCCAACAATTGCAACCGCGATAATAGCGGTCAGCTTGTAGCTGACCTTAATATTTTCAAGCTTCAACATGACGTTACCACCATTAAAACAACCCAACCTTATTGCTGGGCATATTGGTTTACCTGTTGTACTTGAGGTTACCGTGATGTTGGTTACGTTTGATTGCCAGAGTCACAAGGTTTGTTAATACTCATTAGTAATCATCCGTTTATCCATCTGACGGCGTCTTCAAGTTATTCGGCATCTAGGATTTGCAGGCTTAGATTAATTATGGTTACCCGCTCTCTAATATTGGAATATGGTCGTCATTTCGCGAATGCAATTAGTTGATTTTGTTAACTGAATCACAACTTTAATCTTACTTAATAGATAGTGAGATCGATAAAAAAGGAAGCATCAGCTTCCTTTTTTCGGGGTCGTAAACGAGATTACACTTCTAATATCACGCGCGTATCTTCACTGAGCGCTTCAAGCTCATCGGCTACGTCTTCAATTTGTATCGCAGCTGGGAGCTTGATGGCTAGGTTGGCGGTAAATAAACTTGAGCTGACACCACCGCCACCCGCAATAAAAACGCGTTGGCAATCCATATCTAAAATATTGATACCTTGATTATCAAGAAGGTGGGTGATTTCGTTGACGATGCCTGCACGGTCGTTTGCATCAATCCGCAGTTGGTAAATCGTTTCTTTTTCGTGTTGATGTACGTCAGAATCAACAATCTGCACCAGAAGATCGGGTTGTTCTCTAAATGCTTGTTGAACGATAACGGCATTTGAGGTCGGTAACTCTATTTTAATGACGGCAGCTACTTGGTTTTCAATAAAGTTCACTTTACTTATTAACCATTTTCCACCATTTTCATGAGTGATAGCGGCAAGATGTTTAATTGTGGCTGGTGTTGCACTGCCGACGAAATTGACGATAAAAGTACTGTTCATAATAGGCCTCCCATAGCAAGCTAACGAAAGATAAATCGTTGATCTTGAATTCCTTTCACTTCAGTGTAGAGGCCTATCTTAGATAAGACTTGATGAGAGTCAATTTTTTACATTTACGCAGTCTCTTGCTTGTCAGTATTCATACTTGGGCCACAAAAATAGCCTTGGCTTTAGGCATTGGCCTTGTGTTTAGCCCTGTTTTTTAGAAACTGACTTTGAGGTTAAGGCCATAAAATTGCGAATCATAGCTAGCGCCTGAGTCCAAAGCAAACTTTGCGGCATCTTGGTTGCCAAACCAAGGCGTGCCATTAAATTCTACTTCGGCATCGCCTCCCCAAGCATTTGATACCCAGCCATGGATATGTCCAACAGGGTTGAGGAAGAAAAGTGTGACATCACCCAGAGTCGATGAACCCAACACTTCACCACCTGTGGTAACAATATCTTGTTCCGCTTCAAACATCAGCTCACCGACAACCGCACCAAAAAAGGGCGTAATAAATAAGTCTTGCCATGACGGTATCTCGGCAAACGATTCTACGCCATATTCCCAAAAGAAAGTCGACATAACACCGGAGTAAAGAAAAGATTCAAACTCATTAAATCCAGCATGTCTTGCGGCTGTGTAGTAAACGCCGCCAAAGTAGGGGTGCATAATGTAGTTGAGATAATGCTCATCTCTATCCCAAGTGGGGCCGGATGATACGTTATCTTTCCATTTACTGCCTATGCCGCTTATGCTGCGATCCTCTTCATCCCATTTGGTAATGGATGCAGGCAAAAATGTCATTAAACCAACGGTTGCTACGCTTAATCCTAAGATGGTATAGGTTTGGCCTTTGAGATAGTCCCAGTCTTTTGTATCTTGCACGGTAAGATATTTAGGCAGCGCGGGCTCTTCAAGGTTTAGCGGTTGCGACTCTGCTAAGCTTGCTAAAAATGGAGAGTTCGATTGGTAAATATTCGGATCGTTATTAAAACAAGAAATTTGATTGCAGTCGACCGTATAGGAAAACTCAATGTGTTGGTTGAAATCGTATGCAGTGGCACTAGCACAAGCCGAAAACGATAACATCAATGGTATGATGCTTTTCTTTGACACGGAGGGCTCCAAAGTTTTGTTTTTAATGATCAGAATCACAATTATCCATTAAAGCGGCGGTGATGAAAACAGCAAATTATGTAAATAAGGAAACTTATGAGAAAAATAGCATTCAAAGCGTTATATATTGCACTTTATTCTCTGCCGTATTGATTGATAGCACACCTGTAAGCGTACACAAAAGGACACCATGATATGTTGAAAATAGCAATGTTAAGCACGGGTGAGGAAGTGCTCCATGGCGATATTGTCGATACCAATGCTGCTTGGTTATCCAGTGAGTTCTTCCAGCAGGGTTTTTCGTTAGTAAAACGATCAACGGTAGGCGATAGCGAGCAAGCCTTGGTTGAAGAGTTACTGATGCTTAGTTTCAATAATGATGTATTGATCGTAAATGGCGGGCTCGGCCCAACGTCTGATGATTTAAGTGCGGCGGCGGCGGCTCAAGCGGCGGACCAAAAGTTGGTGTTGTCTGTGCTGTGGAAGCAAAAACTGGACGAATTTTTTGCGCAGCGTGGTGTTGTGATGCCAGAAAGTAACCTCAAACAAGCGATGTTACCTGAGTTCTCTGACATCATTGATAACCCAATAGGGACGGCTTGCGGCTTTAAAGTTCAGATTAATGATTGTGTTTGTTATTTCACCCCCGGAGTACCCAAAGAGTTTAAGCTGATGGTCTCTGAACAGATTTTACCTGACTTGCTAGCGACATACCCACAACAAACGGGATTAGAGTGCAGCCGTTTATTCACTCTGGGTTCATCGGAATCGGCCATTTCAGATAAGTTGGATAAATTAGTCTTACCGGAAGGGTATATGCTGGGGTATCGTTCTTATCTGCCTTTTATTGAGGTGAAATTGTTTGGTCCGAAAAGTGATTTAGAACGCCGAGTAAAACTACTACAGATCATCTACCAGCATTTGGAACAACATGTTGTGAGTGTCGATGAACCTATGCTCACGCATATCGGTCATTTAATGCAAGACAAAGGATTATCGATCTCTATTGCAGAACAAGCGACCAAAGGTTGGCTCGCCAGTTGGTTGTTAAGTAATGAGCAAGTGGAAGCGTTGAGCGGTCACTGCTGGATTTTGAGCCGCAACGTTGAATCGGGCTTAGGCGATCAAGATCCACTCGCGGCGTCATTAGCGCTTGCTGGCGCAACGAAGGAAAAGTGTTCTACTTCGTTATCGCTCGTGACTGGTGTATTAAATGATGATCAATTTAGCCTAGCTTTATCGGCTCCGCAGGGAGAGTGGGGACAGATCCTCAAATTCAAGCGTCGTTACAGCGCCGATGAGCAGAGGGAGTTAATGGGGACCATCGCGGCTGATATGTTACGCCGCTATTTATCGAATAAGCCTATTTTTGCTCAGTATGGGGCATTGATCTCCGTCAAAGAGATGTTTTTACCTGCGAGCGTTATTGGCTAATTAACTCAATGTGTTAGCGTATTTTTAAACCTAAGTTTTTGATAATTAAGTGCTTTACATTTAAATTGTATCGGGTGGTAACTGCATGATTTTTTGGCTTATTCCGTAGGTTCGGTGAGGTGCTTAGCTTATGATTATTTCGTCTAAAGACTAAGCTCATGATTTCACGCATCAGATAAAATTGTTTCAAAATTGGGTCTTTTTTACACATCTTTTCTCTGTACACTGTCAGTCCGCTCGATGAAATTCAGCAGGAGGCTGACATGTTTAACCAATCGAAAATTTTAGTTTGGTATAAAGTTGCAAGTCAAAAAGTGATCTTAGGTGAGGCATTGAGTAATGAAATGAGTGATGTTGTTTCTTTGTGGCTCAACGCTCCATCAGACTTAGATACGCCTAGCTATCAAGGATATAGACTTTCATTGTTTGATGGGGATGGCAGAGAAATCGCTAACAAATCCGTATCAATGGGTACAGCTGATGGCATTCTTCTAGGAATGTATAAAGCCAGAGCATAGCTCTGGCTTTACCTTTTTAACGCGCCAATGTGTGATGCGTTAACAGTGCACTATTGGCAGATCGAGATTAGGCTCGCCTTGCTTTGGGTCGATAATTAACACCAGCAAGTTCCACATGGCTTTTGGCTTTACAAATACAGGGCAATATTTCGTTGCGCTCTGTGTAAGCCATCGCAAAACCAACGTATTCCACTTCGCCTTTAACGAGCGTGCAGCGACAGGCACCACAGTGACCATCGCGACAGTTGTACTCTGGCTCTAGCCCCGCACTCTCCATACTTTCCAATAAAGTATTGGAAGAGTTTGATTCTATGGTTGTAACTTTGTTGATTTTAATGGTCGCCATTACAGCTCAAAGTCCTCGAAGTCATTGGCACGAACTTCATTGTCAATTTGGCCTACAAGGTAGGAGCTGATTTCTGCTTCTTGAGGTGCAACTTGTACGTTGTCTGAAGACAACCACGCATTAATCCAAGGAATTGGGTTTGATGTTGCGCCGGGGTAGGCGATATCTAAACCAACCGCTTGCATACGAACGTTGGTGATGTATTCAACGTATTGGCACAGAATGTCTTTGTTTAAACCAATCATCGAACCATCTTTAAACAGATATTCAGCCCACTCTTTTTCTTGTTCAGCAGCCGCTTTGAACAAATCAAAACACTCTTGCTTGCACTCTTCAGCGATTTGTAAGAAAGCGAAATCGTCTTGTCCATTACGCAGCAAGTTGATCATATGCTGTGTACCAGTCAGGTGCAAAGCTTCATCACGTGCAATCAACTTGATGATTTTGGCGTTACCTTCCATCAATTCGCGCTCTGCAAAGGCAAATGAGCAGGCGAAGCTGACATAGAAACGAATCGCTTCCAACGCATTGACTGACATCAAGCAAAGATAAAGTTTACGTTTCAGGTCACCTAAGCTAATTTTGACGCTCTCACCATTAATCTGATGCGTTCCTTCACCAAAACGGTGGTAGTCATTAGACAGTTGGATCAGATCATCGTAATAGTGTGCAATGTCTTTTGCGCGTTTCAATATGTGTTCATTTTCGACGATGTCATCAAACACAATGCCAGGATCATTCACAATATTACGAATAATATGAGTGTATGAACGTGAGTGGATTGTTTCTGAAAATGACCAGGTTTCAATCCATGTTTCCACTTCTGGAAGCGAAACCAGCGGTAGCAGTGCCACGTTAGGGCTGCGACCTTGGATTGAATCCAGTAGCGTTTGATATTTCAAGTTCGAGATGAAAATGTGCTTTTCATGATCTGGAAGCTTGTTGTAATCAATGCGATCACTCGATACGTCAACTTCTTCTGGACGCCAGAAGAACGAGAGCTGTTTTTCTATCAGTTTTTCAAAAATTTCAAACTTTTGCTGGTCGTAACGAGCCACGTTAACCGATTGGCCAAGAAACATCGGTTCTTTGAGTTGATCATTCTTTTTTTGAGAAAAAGTACTGTAAGCCATAAATGCCTCAATCCCTTTTAAGCTCCCCTGCGTGGGGAGCATTATTGAATACGTTGAGTGAAATAGAGTTAGATCTTACAACCGCCGCCCGCACAATCATCATCTTGTGCCTGTACTGCGTCTTTTTGATCATCCTTCGCGCCATCACGAGTGTTGTGATAGTACAAGGTTTTCACACCAAATTTATATGCCGTCAGCAGATCTTGCAGCAACTGTTTCATTGGCACTTTGCCACTTTCATACGCGCTGGGGTCGTAGTTGGTATTCGCAGAAATCGCTTGGTCAACAAATTTCTGCATGATGCCGACTAGGTGCAGATAGCCGTTGTTAGAACCAATATTCCACAATAACTCATAGTTCTCTTTCAAATTAATGAAATCCGGCACGACTTGTTTCAAGATGCCATCTTTTGAGGCTTTTACTGAAACATAACCGCGAGGAGGCTCAATACCGTTGGTGGCATTGGAAATTTGCGAAGAGGTTTCTGAAGGCATTAACGCTGTTAACGTTGAGTTACGTAAGCCAAATTCCATGATCTCTGCGCGCAGCGCATCCCAATCATAATGCAAAGGTTCTGCGCAAATTTGGTCGACATCTTTTTTATAGGTGTCTATAGGCAGCAAGCCTTTGGCATAATTTGTTTCATGGAATAGAGGGCATCGGCCTTGTTCTTTGGCTAACGCGACTGAAGCCTTCAACAGGTAATATTGCATCGCTTCAAAAGTGCGGTGTGTCAAACCATTTGCACTACCGTCCGAATATTTCACGCCATTTTTCGCCAGATAGTAAGCGTAGTTAATCACGCCCACACCCAATGTACGGCGATTCATGGTTGACTTATAAGCGGCAGGCAGTGGGTAATCTTGATAATCCAACAGTGCATCTAGCGCACGAACCACAAGATCAGACAACTCTTCGAAATCATCCAGAGATTGAATTGAACCTAAGTTGAATGCCGAAAGCGTACATAGCGCAATCTCACCTTCATTATCTTCAACATTAGACAGCGGTTTCGTCGGCAGTGCGATCTCCAAACAGAGATTGGATTGGCGAACAGGCGCTACAGACGCATCAAACGGGCTGTGCGTATTGCAGTGGTCAACGTTCTGGATGTAGATACGGCCAGTGGAGGCACGTTCTTGCATCAATAGGGAGAACAGTTCTACCGCTTTCACCGTCTCTTTTTTAATCGAAGTGTCATTCTCATATTGAACATACAAACGTTCGAATTCGTCTTGGTTTTCGAAGAATGCGTCATACAATCCAGGCACATCAGAAGGGGAGAATAGGGTAATATTACCGCCTTGGACTAAGCGAGAATACATCAACTTATTGAGCTGAACACCATAGTCCATATGACGAACACGGTTCTCTTCAACGCCGCGGTTATTTTTCAATACCAGTAGCGACTGCACTTCACCGTGCCACAAAGGGTAAAAGACAGTGGCTGCGCCACCACGAACACCACCTTGAGAACAGCACTTCACTGCGGTTTGGAAATATTTATAAAAAGGAATACAACCCGTGTGGAATGCTTCACCACCGCGAATTTCCGAGCCTAATGCACGAATGCGGCCCGCGTTAATACCAATACCCGCACGCTGTGATACATAACGTACGATAGAGCTTGCTGTGGCATTGATTGAATCTAAGCTGTCACCACATTCAATCAACACACATGAGCTAAATTGACGGGTAGGCGTGCGCACACCCGACATGATTGGCGTTGGCAGCGAGATTTTGAACATTGATGTTGCGTCGTAAAAACGCTTAATGTAATCGAGACGGTTTTCTTTTGGATATTTCGCGAATAAGCAAGCGGCGACCAAAATGTAGAGGAACTGGGCACTCTCATAAATTTGTTTCGTCACACGGTTTTGCACGAAGTACTTACCTTCAAGCTGTTTTACCGCGGCGTAAGAAAAATTAAGGTCACGTGCGTGATCGATATAAGTGTCGAGTTCTTCAAATTCTGCGCGAGTATAATCTTCGATAAGGTGCTTATCGTATTTGCCCATTTCAACCAAACGAGAGACATGGTTGTACAAAGTGGGTGGCTCGTATTGTCCGTAGGCTTTTTTACGCAAATGGAACACCGAAAGACGAGCCGCGAGATATTGGTAATCTGGCGTCTCTTCTGAAATCAAATCGGCAGCGGATTTGATAATAGTCTCATGGATGTCAGAGGTCGTAATACCATCGTAAAACTGAATGTGAGCTTTCAGTTCTACTTGTGATACAGAGACATTGTGCAGGTCTTCCGCAGCCCACGCGATTACACGGTGGATTTTCTCAAGATCAATTGTTTCTTTGCGTCCATCACGCTTGGTGACAGTAAGTTTTTGGTTCATTCTGCTTCATTTCCCTAACAAAACTGATTAAGGCCGTATTTTTGTAGAATTGTTGTAAATTTCATCGCGGCTTTGTGATCTGAATTTATCTATATATTGTAGTTCAAACACAACATATAGGGGTTCTTTGCTTTGCGAGTTACAAGATAGTGCTATCTGAAGCTCATTTCAAGTTACAGATCTGGGACAGCTTGTGGATAACTAGCAAAAATAAAAAAAACAGTTAGTACCCACTTACTGATGATCAAAGAGCCGATTTGATTGTAGAAAATTACCGTTTTGAGTTTGGTTTAGATGTAACCACAATCAAAAAAAAACTTCTTGATCTTTGAGGAAAAAAGGGAGCGATTTTCGATGTGGTTAAAATGGAATCTAGAGCACAAAAAACAGCCTAGAAACCGAGAAAAAATGTGCTATTCGGCTTAATTTTTAACGTGAGCAATACGCTATCGATAATGGCATATTAGATGACCACTGACTTTAAAAAAGCTGAGTATGAACGATGTAATTGACATCAACATTGCGCCCTAAACGGTAAGTATCGGTTAACGGGTTATAAAGTAGGCCTGTTATTCCTTGCTCTTGCAGGTTTGTTTTATCAATCATCTTAATCAGTTCCGATGGGCGGATGAATTTTTCATGATCATGTGTACCTTCTGGAACAATGCGTAGCAACTTTTCTGCGCCCACGATGGCAAACAGGTAAGACTTAAAATTACGATTGAGCGTAGAAAAGAAAACATGACCGCCGGGTTTGACCAACGCAGAGCAGGCTTGAACAACGGACAATGGGTCTGGAACATGCTCAAGCATTTCCATGCAGGTGACAACATCATATGTGTGTGGGTTGTCAGCGGCGTGGTCTTCAATCGTACTTTGAATATAAGTGAGCTTTGTTCCGGTTTCTAAAGCATGTAAACGAGCGACTTCAAGCGGTTCTTTGCCCATGTCTAAGCCAGTCACTTGCGCACCTTCTCGCGCCATGCTTTCGGCTAAAATTCCGCCACCACATCCAACATCGAGCACCTTCTTGCCAAATAGGCCGTTGGCATTGACTAACACATAGTTCAATCTTAACGGGTTAATTTGATGAAGTGGCTTAAATTCACCATCCAGATCCCACCAGCGTGACGCCATCTCTTCAAACTTTTTAATTTCATTAAGATCAACGTTTTGTGCTTTAGTCATGTTAGATTCGCTCTTGCTGTCAAAATAGGCATCTTTAGTTGTGTGGGGTATTATAACCAGTTGATTATCACAGGCTACAGGTTATCTTTATTTCATTAATTTTTGGCTAAAATTTGGCCATTAATCAGCCGGGTATGGAATGAATGTGCAATTTCTCGGCACTTGATACACAACAAAGGTCACAACCTGATAAAAGGAAAGGGAAAGGGATGCCGAAGTAGTGAATTATGTGTTATATTTTTCGGCCTTGTACGTATCGAATATACGATCAAAAGATAGAGGGATAATGGCTCTATGAGCGATCTAGCTAGAGAGATCACGCCCGTAAACATTGAAGATGAGCTAAGAGGTTCATACCTAGACTACGCGATGTCCGTTATCGTGGGTCGTGCTCTTCCAGATGTGCGTGATGGCCTAAAACCAGTACACCGTCGCGTTCTATTCGCGATGAATGTGCTTGGTAACGATTGGAATAAACCATATAAAAAATCTGCCCGTGTTGTGGGCGATGTGATTGGTAAATATCACCCGCATGGTGATAGTGCTGTATACGATACGATTGTTCGTATGGCGCAGCCGTTCTCATTGCGTTACATGTTGGTCGATGGCCAAGGTAACTTTGGCTCGATCGACGGTGACTCTGCGGCAGCAATGCGTTACACCGAAGTACGCATGTCAAAAATTGCCCACGAACTGCTTGCCGATCTCGACAAAGAAACGGTCGATTATGTACCGAACTATGACGGTACAGAACAGATCCCTGCGGTTCTTCCTACGAAAATTCCTAACCTACTGGTGAATGGCTCATCCGGTATTGCAGTAGGTATGGCAACCAACATTCCACCCCATAACCTAACGGAAGTGGTCGAGGGTTGCTTGGCCTATATAAATAATGAAGACATCACCATTGATGAGTTGATGGACTACATTCCGGGCCCAGATTTCCCAACAGCAGCATTAATCAGTGGCCGCAAAGGAATTATCGACGCTTATAAAACAGGGCGCGGTAAAGTCTACATGCGCTCTAAAGCGGATATCGAAGTCGAGAAGAATGGTAAAGAAACCATTATCGTCAGAGAAATCCCTTATCAAGTGAACAAAGCACGCTTGATTGAAAAAATTGCTGAGTTGGTTAAAGAGAAAAAAGTCGAAGGCATCAGTGCACTACGTGATGAGTCTGATAAAGACGGCATGCGTATTGTTATCGAATGTAAACGTGATGCGGTTGGCGAAGTGGTACTGAACAACCTTTACGCTCAAACACAGTTACAAACAACATTCGGCATCAACATGGTTGCGCTGGATAATGGTCAACCTAAGCTATTCAACTTGAAAGAAATGTTGAAATGCTTTGTTGATCACCGCCGTGAAGTGGTGACGCGTCGTACTATTTTTGAACTGCGTAAAGCTCGTGATCGTGCCCACATTCTAGAAGCACTTGCTCTCGCGTTAGCCAACATTGATGAAATCATCGAATTGATTCGCCGCGCAGCAACGCCAGCAGAAGCAAAAGAAGGCTTGATTGCTCGTGGTTGGGATCTTGGCAACGTAGCGTCAATGCTTGAACGTGCTGGAACCGATGCCGCTCGTCCTGAATGGCTTGAACCAGAATACGGTATCCGTGATGGCAAATATTTCTTAACTGAGCAACAAGCCCAAGCAATTCTTGAACTTCGTCTGCACAGATTGACAGGTTTAGAGCACGAAAAAATTCTTGATGAGTACAAAGCTCTTCTGGAAGAAATTGCTGAACTGATGCATATCCTTGCCAGCACTGAACGTTTGATGGAAGTGATCCGCGAAGAGCTTGAAACTGTTCGTGATGCTTTTGGTGACGCACGACGCACTGAAATTACCGCGGCAACTCACGATATCGACATGGAAGAGCTGATTGCTCGTGAAGATGTGGTAGTTACACTTTCTCATGCAGGTTATGTGAAATACCAGATCCTCAGCGATTACGAAGCACAACGCCGTGGTGGTAAAGGTAAGAGCGCGACGAAGATGAAAGAAGAAGACTACATTGAGCGTCTTCTTGTGGCGAATACTCATGACCATATTCTTTGCTTCTCGACTCGTGGTAAGACATACCGTTTGAAAGTCTATCAATTACCGCTAGCGAGCCGTACAGCGCGTGGTAAACCTATCGTTAACATTCTTCCTCTGGAAGAAGGGGAACGTATTACTGCGATTTTGCCAGTCACTGAGTTTAGTGATGATAAGTTTATCTTTATGGCGACCGGTGACGGTACAGTGAAGAAAACATCACTTTCAAGCTTTGCCAACGTGCGTTCTAACGGTTTGATCGCGGTTAACTTGCGTGAAGATGACTCTTTGATTGGTGTGGACATTACCGATGGCAACAGTGAAATTATGCTGTTTTCTAAATTTGGTAAAGTGGTTCGCTTTAAAGAATCAGAAGAAACGCCAGTATTGGATGAAAATGGTCAGCCTGTTCTTGATGAACATGGCCAGCCAGAAATTAAGTTCAAAGGTGTTCGCGCCATGGGACGCACAGCGTCTGGTGTTCGTGGTATGAAGCTAGCAGAAGGCGACCAAGTGGTATCGCTGATTGTTCCTTCAAATGACGGCGACATCTTAACAGTGACACAAAACGGCTATGGTAAACGTACAACCTTAGGGGAATACCCAACTAAAGGTCGTGCAACTCAAGGCGTTGTTTCAATCAAGGTGTCTGAGCGTAATGGTCAAGTTGTCGGCGCAGTGCAAACTGAAGAAGGCGATGAGTTCATGATGATCACCGATGCCGGTACGCTCGTTCGTACTCGCGTCGCGGAAGTGAGCCAAGTGGGACGCAATACTCAAGGTGTGACCTTGATTCGCACCGCTGAAGATGAAAACGTCGTAGGTTTACAACGTATTGAAGAAATTGAAGATGTTGAGTTACCAGAAGGTGAGGAATTGCCAGAAGGTGAAGCGAGCGTTGCAATTTTAGAAGTACAAAGTGACGCAGAAGAGACTGACTCTGAACCGAGCAGCGATTCTGAAGACGAGTAATCGTTTCACATATCCACCTTTATTCTAAGGTGATAAAGAATAAAAGCCGGAGCATTGATTGCTTCGGCTTTTTACTTCTAGCGAGCAGCCCATCCAACAAGTGAAGGATTTCCATTCAGCGTTGAAATCGTGGTGGTCTTTTTGAAAAGATCATCTGTGCCACAAATACGGCTGACTCCACATCTCTCATTCAACCTAAAATTGCCTATACTTAGCTATTGAGTTAACGTCATAAAAGTCATTAATTTAATTTTAAACGTTCTAGAAAAGATAACTTTTTAATAAATAAGAAACCATTCATTGGTTAAGATCTGTCCCCATAACATAATGGCGCTACAACTAAAAAGGATATAAAAGATGTTTGCTAATCGGTTTACCTTACAATCGCGATTAATTTTTGCGGTGTTATTACCTTGCGTTGCGTTGATTATTGTTGGAATGGCGAGCTTCAATAGCATGTCGACGATTCAACGACAGGCAGAACAGCTCTATCTCAATACGGCCGCGCCAATGCGTTCAATGGCTGAAGTTGCCTCTCGAATTCCCCGTATGCGGGTTGGTATCGATATGATGTTACTTCAAGAGACGTCGTTAAGAGATAAAAAGGGTGTCCTCATACGCGTGAAAGAGACACGTGACGAAGATATCCCTGAAATGAGGCAGTCTGTCGAGCACGCAGTTCAGTCACAAGTGGATCCAGAACAGCGTAGACAAGTTCAGCAACTGTTGACTGACTTTGAAAAAATGGTCAGTACTCAACTTAATCCTATGTTGGCAGCATTTGAAAAGGGCGATCTAGATACGGCGCGCAACATATACCGAGATCAATACGCGGTTACCTATGGTGAACTGCGTAAAAAAGCCAATGTGATCCTCGATTCGCTACTAGAGCAGGCCAAACAGCAGAACGTCAATAGCCAAAAGAGTTATGCCCAAGGGCAAAATCACATGTTTATCATTATTGGTATTGGCGTGCTAATTTCGTTTGTCACTTCATTCTTTATTGTTATCGGCCTAAAAACGCGAGTGGCCAGCCTACAAAAATCGATTGCTTTGGCAGCTGAAAACATGGCGCTAGATGCTCGCATTGATTTAGGTGGTCAAGATGAGTTATCGAAAATTAGCGACAGTTTTAACGACTTCATTGAGAAAGTACATGTAGCGATCAAGCAAGTGGCTTCAAGTTCTTATGAATTAGCGAATACGGCTAACCAAGTTTCAGCTCGGGCACTATTAACCAAAAACAACTGCACTTCGCAACGTGATAGAACAGTTCAAGTGGCCACTGCCATTCATGAATTAGGCGCAACGGTAGGCGAAATTGCAAACAACGCAGCTCAAGCTGCCGACGTTGCGAAACAGGCCACTCATCAGGCGGAAAATGGCACCACTGTAGTAGAGAAAGCACAAGTGCAAATTGCAGATTTGATCACTGAATTAGAGCAAGCTGCACAAGTCGTAGGCTCTTTGGCTGGTCAAGTGGTTAACATCAGCTCGATACTTGAGACTATTCGTAGCATTTCCGAGCAAACGAACTTACTTGCATTGAACGCAGCGATTGAGGCGGCGCGAGCGGGAGAGCAAGGTCGAGGTTTTGCGGTCGTTGCCGATGAGGTGCGAAATTTAGCAAGCCGTTCTGCTGCATCAACCGAAGAAATTCAAAGAGTCATTAATAACTTACAAGAAGAATCGAAACGGGCGGTTGGGGCGATGTCCCAAGGCCGAGAGCAGAGTTTGTTGGTGGTTGAACAAGCTGAAAATGCCAATAGTTCGCTAAAACAGATCCGCGTTTATATAGAGAATATTAGTGATCAGAACATTCAAGTGGCGACGGCAACGGAAGAGCAATCAAGTGTGGTCAGTGAAATCAACCGCACCGTTGAAGATATTAATCATCTCACCATGGAAACAACAACAGTGGCTGAGGAGCTCACTGTCAGTAGCGAACATTTGAAAAAAGTTTCTAAGCAACTCGATAGCCTAGTGAATAATTTTAAATTGTAATTTTGATACTTTAGGCTTAGATATTAGAAATGTGATAACTATTCCATAACTTAACACGACATAAGACATGTCTATGAAAAATGGTATTATTTTTGAGAATTTTAGTGTTTTTATAGGAATCGGTTGTGGACCCTGTGATATCGCAATTAAAGAAGGATTTTTATGCGCAGATTCGCTCTCTCAAAGACGGTCCGACATCTGAATCTCAAACGACCTTAGCACTGCTCACAGAAGAAGAGTTGCAACAACTCGAACAAATGTGGGTTGAACTGGCGGTTTGGAAGCAGTCGCAGAATATCTAACTGCCCACAAATCGATTAGCGCAAATTTTCGTAATAATCCCAAATAAAAAGCCAGCAGAACAGATGCTGGCTTTTTTGTTTATCACGTCGGCTGTTAATTATACGCGCGTGCGACACGTCCAAGTGATGACAGTTGATAATGTTCAGCGTATGCGGGGATGAAGATTGAGTGACCTTTTTTCACGGTTAGAGACTCACCATTGTCATGGGTTAAGGTCGCATCAGCATCAATGGCAAAGATAATTTCGGCACTGTTGATTTTCACGTTAACTTGCGCGGCATTGAGGTAAATCGCAAACTTAAAATCGCGGACTGGGACAGGGAACAGTAATGCTCCATTTTCTTCGATTGGTTTCAATAACAGGCTTGAAGCGGGTTTTTCTTCAAATAGCGTGCATGATGCGAGCTCTTCAATATCCATGTGTTTGGGTGTTAGGCCAGCGCGCAATACGTTGTCTGAATTGGCCATGATTTCAAGCCCGGTACCTTTCAAGTAGGCGTGTGGCGTTCTGGCGTCTAAAAACATGGCCTCACCCGGAGCTAAAGTGAGTACATTGAGCATTAATGGAGAAAATAGACCGATATCACCGGGGTACTGTTGTGCCAGCTCTAAAATGAGCCCAAAAAGATCATCACCTGAATGATGATGGGCATACGCTAATAATGCATTCACCGCATGTTCTTTTTGCTCGCCAGTTAATGATAGCAATGCACTAAAAAAGGTTTTTAAACCTTGTGATGTTGGGTTGTGTGCAAAAGCATCGACTAGGGTTGAAATCGCATTGATATTCAGCGTTTGAAAGTGTTCAACAATCTCTGTGATTGGGCGAAACCCATTCATCGCTTGATAAGGGGTAAGGGCGTAAACCAATTCCGGCTTGTGGTTAGGATCTTTATAGTTGCGATGTCCGGCATTGAGTGGGATCCCCGCTTGGTTTTCTTTCTCAAAGCCAATTTCCGCTTCTTGCTTACTTGGGTGAACTTGAATCGAAAGGGCGTTCGCTGCGGCAAGTACTTTGAAAAGATAAGGTAGCTCACCAAAGGTTGTTGCAGTAGCAGCAGAAAGAAACGCTGTTTTATCTTGGTTGATCATCTCAAGCAACGAAACCGGTTCTCCATTCACATGAATTTGTGAGCATCCATTTGGGTGTGCTCCCATCCAAATTTCTGCTTGTGGAGCGTTGTTTGGGTTAGCAATATCAAACAAGTGCTGAATCGAAGTCGTGCTTCCCCACGCATAGTTTTGGATGACATTGTCCATCAAAAAGAAAGGTTGTTTGTTATTGGTCATAGTACATCTCACAAAAAATCAAAATAAAAACAAAGCAGCAGTACATAGAGTAAGCGAAATAAAAAACTCCCGAGTTAAAGCGGGAGTACAACATAAAATCAGAAGCTCAGCGTTGATGAACATCAAGCACTCTCGGGGGAGAGTGCTTGATCATTAAGCCGTTGCTTGTTGTAATTTCGCTTGGCGCATTTTTTTCAGAGTGATACAAACAACACCTGTCACTACAGCACCGGTTGCCATGCAAAGCAAAGCTAGCAAAGGCTTATTCATGGCACCGAGCAATGCTACTACAGGACCGCCGTGGGCAACACTGTTTGTAATGCCAAAAGTGAACGCCATAACCGCTGCAACCATCGACCCCAAGATGTTTGCTGGAATGACTGACATCGGATCTTGTGCGGCAAATGGAATTGCCCCTTCAGAGATACCAACCAAGCCCATTGCACCGGAAGCTTTACCTGCTTCAATTTCAGAGGCTTCAAACAAGTTCAGTTTACGGCCCAAAACGGTTGCTAAAGCCATGCCGAGTGGCGCGACTGGAATGGCACACGCCATTGCACCCATAAATTGAGTTTGACCGCTGGCAATCATACCAACAGAGAAGAGGAATGCCACTTTGTTAAATGGGCCACCCATATCAAAGCCAGCCATGCCGCCGAGCACAATACCGAGCAGTATCACGTTACCTGAGCTCATGCTCGTAAGTAGTGCGGTTAAGCCATCCATCAAGCTTGCAATCGGCGCGCCGATAACAAAAATAAAGAGCCCAGAGATAAAGAGTGAGCCTGCGATGGGTGCAATCATGATTGGCACAAGTGGTTGAATAAACTTGTGAAAATGGATGCTTGTTAACCATTTGATGAAATAACCGACTAAAAGGCCAGCAATAATGGCACCGATAAAACCTGTACCAGCATCTGCGCCGTAGAATGACCCGTTGTTAGCGATCCAACCACCAATTAAGCCAGGAGTCAGAGCGGGGCGATCGGCGATCGCATACGCGATGTAACCTGCAAGAATGGGGATCATCAACGTAAAAGCAACCACACCGACGTTCAGCACTTGATTCCACATACTGCCGTCAGGAATGGCCATACCAGCTTCGGTTGGCTCGCCGCCAATAGCGAGTGCTAAAGCAATCAACAAACCGCCAGTAACAACGAATGGGATCATATGCGATACACCATTCATCAAATAGCGGTATAAATCGGAGCGAGCTTGCGCCGCTTTGCCTTTCCCATCTAAAGTCTTGGCACTGGCATCGGCTTGATATTTTGGTGCGCTGAGGGCTTTTTCAATCAACCCTTTTGCATCACGAATCGGCGCTTTAACACCAGTTTCAATCAGTTTTTTACCCGCAAAGCGCACCATGTCAACTTGCTTGTCGCAAGCCACGATGATCGCATCAGCTTTAGCGATCTCTTCATCCGTTGGGCTATTTTTCACCCCAATCGAACCGTTGGTTTCGACTTTAATTTGATAACCCATCGTGGCGGCCCCTTTTTCCAGCGCTTCAGCGGCAAGATAAGTGTGTGCAACACCGGCTGGGCAGCCCGTTACGCCAATCAAAAAGCCTTTATTGGCTTCAACATCGGTTGCTTTTTCGGTTTTTTGTAGCAACAAATCTAGCGCTGCTTGCTCTGTTTTTGCGTCTAAGAAACGTTCAATGAACCCTTCTTCAATCAGCTTGGAAGAGAGCTCTGCCAGCACTTCAATATGATGATTTGAACCACCATCAGGCGAGGCTATCATGAAAAATAATTTAGAAGGCAAGCCATCTTCCGCGCCATATTCGATACCGCTTTTGCTGATGCCTATCACAACTGCAGGCGAGATAACGGCGGAACTTTTGGCATGAGGCAGCGCGACACCATCTTCAAATCCAGTGTTACCAAGCTCTTCACGAGCATAGATATCGGCTAAAAACTGCGATTTATCGCTGATGCGTCCTTGTTCTAACAGTACATCGACCAGCTCTGAGAAAACGCCATCTTTTGATGTTGCTTTCAAATCAAGCAGGATCAAGTTCTCATTAATGAGTTGAGTGATCATGTTTCGTCCCCTATATGGTTTTTATCCCCTTCGCACGTAGAACTGAGCCATGTTGGCTGCAACTTCAAACTGTTTGGGGATATTGTTATTGCGCACCGCGCTTTTTGTTGGAGATATTGTGAGCTCCTCGGGTGAACAGTGGTAGTGTACGAAACTGGCATTTACTGGATTATTGTAACCTGTGGCTGCAAACGTGATCAGGCTCTTATTTTGGTTTTAGGGTGATAATTTGAATTTATGATTAATTTTTTATTTTAATTCAATTAGATAAATTGATTATTTTGCTTTTTCGATCGGAGTTATCGAATGCGTAATGATTGGTGATTCATGAGGTATTGGATTATAGTTGCCTCGTTTATTGATGGGTATAGGGTGAATTTTGTGATCCCAGTATTTAAAAATGTGATTGAAGTGCTGCTCTCGGAGCGAGAAAGTTTTAATCGAATATGGTTTGCTGGGGACAAAATAACGCCGCCAGCGTTCAGTTACCAAGTCAATTTCCCTCGTCTAGAATTGGTTTTAAGCGGCGTGTATAGCAACGAAATCGAAGAGATTGAACACGGTATCAGTAAGGTCAACATCTTATCTGGTGATGCGCTTTATATACCTCCGAACTGCTGGAATAAACCTGATTGGCAAGAGAGCTGTTCGGTCTTGAGTTTGCTATTTGGCCGTCGTCAAATGGGGTTTAGTTTGGTCAGTAAACACAAAGGCGAGAGTGGTTTTTATGATGTTCAGAAACACAGTATCCCAACGCGTACTGGGCACGCGATTGATCACATGCTCGAAGGGCTAAATGCATTAGCACGTGAGCCTCAGAAAAGCCCAATGGACGAACATTTGTTGTTGGCTCTGTTGAGTTACAGCGCCACAATGCTTGATCAACCGACCGCTTCTCCTAAAAAGCGCAGTGAAGATTTATATCAAGGTATCTGCATCTATATCCAAGAAAATTTTCATCGCAATATTTGCCGTGACAGCATCGCACAGCGGTTTAATATCTCTGCCAACCATTTATCGCGCATGTTTCGCCAACAAGGACACATGACTCTTGCTGATTACATCACTTGGGTAAGAATTGAACGGGCAAAATTTATGTTGAAGAAATACACCTTTCGTTTAGCCGAAGTGGCCACGCGCTGTGGATTTCAAGATGTGAATTATTTTTTCCGCGTATTTAAAAGCAAAGCGGGTATGACTCCATCTGAATATCGAACTCTGTCGCAATAAAGCTATTCATTTTGTATTGGGTCGCACGGCTTAGCCATCACGTGCAGCAAAATGGCTTTAAGGGTTTCTTCTCTTTTTGCCGTAAGTAGCCATTGACGATGTTCCTCTTCCAGCAACCAACGAGTTAACTGCGTGACCGGTTTAATCACGGTTCGCGGCGCTGATGTCGGCAGTAATAAGGTGATGATCAGCGACACATCGCCGGATTTTTCTGACCATGATAGCGGGTTTGCTAACCAGTGAACCGCCAGTGTTGGCTGGGTAACTCGTGCGTGAATGATATGGGGTAGCGCTATTCCACGGCCAATAATGGTCGGGGAGATGGCTTCTCTTTTTTCCAGCGCATGCAAAATATCATGGCAATGTGCGGGCATGATCTGCTTAGCAATCGTGTCGAGTGCCTCTGATTTGCTAACCACTGAGCCTAATGTGGCGTAATGCCACTGTAGCGAAAAAGGCAGTTGAAAAGCTAGGTGGGTGGCGAACGCCAATTCCGCTTTAGCATTTTGTTTGTGTGATGTTGAAATAAGCAGTGTGTGCTCGCGCAAATACTCTGTCATCACCATACAGGCCAACTCGGCATCGAGCCCTTCAATGGCAATTTGGCATACATCTCCCGGGTTTGAACCAAGGCTTAACACTTGCAGTGTATGGTTAAGCATTGCCTTGTTGTCACGCGTGATGTTAAACAGCACCACCACCGAGCGAAAATGGCGGTTGAGATCTTTCAATTCATTTAATTGCCAGCTGACTAGACCGCCTGCTTTTAAAACAAACGTGATGCGCGTTGTGATCATCGGCGGTTACAAATGACGATCTAAAACAGATTGCACGTTCGTCAACACTTCTTCAATGGACACCTGAACCGTTTTGCAACCAACAAAACGTTCACGCTGTTCAATGTCGATATCTGAAGCGATGAGGATCAGATCCGCGTTGACAATATCTGCCACTGTCAGTGGGTTCTCGACACCCATTGCGCCTTGGGTTTCGACTTTGATTGAGATATTACGCTTATTCGCTTCTTTTTTGAGTGCGTCTGCGGCCATATAGGTGTGCGCGATGCCTGTTGGACAAGCGGTTACTGCGATAATTTTCATAACGAAAGATAATAGAGAAATGATGAGTGAGTATAAGGAGGATGAAAGCGTGACTCAACCGAAGTTTACGCTAAGCCAGCACCCTAATGGCTGTAGCACTCAGGCTACTCGGCTTTGCACATAAACTTTGCACTGGCCGTAGAATAGGGAAGCCCATCATAAAAAATGGTGCTGCACAGATAGTAAATGTGACGTTTTTGTTTGATAAGATGCGCTTCGACTTGTAACGGTACATTCAGTGGAATAGGGTGCAGATAACGTACGTTTAGCTCTGCCGTCATCGCATAAATGCACTGTGCAAACAGACAATGCGTCATGGCAGCGTCATGTAAGGTGCTGATAAGTCCACCCTGCATAACCCCTTGATAGCCTTGCATCTTTTCTGTTGCTACAATCTGTGCGCATACGCTCCCCGTTTCTGTTTGGTTAAATTGCAGTGTGTGCGTTTCAGAAAAGAACGGGGCACAACAAACCGCGCAGTGGCAATGTTGTATGGGAGGTTGAATGTTCATAAGTTCACCAAACTGTTTTTAAATGATTAGGAGAAGAAAATGGCAAGACCCAAAAAAATTCGTCGTGTTTGTGGTCAAGCGGCGTATGCATGCTTCAAACCCAACGGTGTCAAATTATCTGAATTGAACACAGTAGATTTACTGCCAGAAGAACTTGAAGCGTTGCGTTTGGCTGATAAAGAGGGGCTTAGTCAATTGCAAGCGGCCACGCAGATGGGCATATCGCGACAAACCTTTGGTAATATCGTTAACCAAGCAAGAGCGAAAGTCGCGACTTGCTTGGTGGAAGGTCATGCGTTGATGTTGGTTGAGCGCTAACGCTCGTGATCAGGTTCTTGAATTTGATACAACACCTTCTGATGCTCATCACAAACGTCTACGCAGTTACATTCTCTTTCAATATCGATATTTGCTAATCCACCACAACTGCCTTGCAGCGAGCGGCGGCGAAACAAAACACCGATCGCCATCAAGACAATAATGCCAATGAAAAACGCAAAGGTTATAACATAAGTCATTATTTTCCCTCGACAATCGCTTTTACTTTCAGCACTTTCTTCAACGCTTCTATGGTAGTTGGTGACAGCATTCTGGGTGCCAGTTTGTTATGTTTACCCACTTTCTTCGATCCACATTGACTAGCACAACGTTTCTTCGATTTATTGGCTGAAGGCTTGCCAAAAGAGACGTCGGTGACGGGCAGAAGATGGTTTGGATGAAGTGATGTTAATTGGCTGCCTCTTGGTGCGTAATATACCTCAATCTTCTTTTCTAAAATTGCTGCTAACATATTTTGTCCGATATTGCGGACGATAACAGCGTCCACTCTATTCTCTCTTAGCAGTGCAAGTAGCTGTTTTTTGTGGCCACAACTGCCCTCGGTTTTCGTAACGTCAATACGCTGGCTAGTGGCGGCGGTATCGTCCACAATCATCAATTGAGGCGCTTTGGCAAAGTGATTAAAAGGCGAGTTTTGATCACAAGGGATGGCATAAATCATCATGGCTCCTAAAGTTTATCGGGTTCTTGTATTTAAAATACATCCTATTATTGGCATATGCCAATAATAAAAATGACAATTTAAGAGTTCATTAATTAAAAGTCGTGGTGCTGTTTGGTAAATCGAGACCCGATATGGCGTAAAAATACGCGAATAAATTGCAGGCGTATGTAACAAGCCTCACCTACACTTTGTGAGCGGTCAAATGAAAATTAAATCTATTGCATATTGGAAACTCGCAAGTGTAAACGTTAACACTTAGTGTTTTGAGAGGTATGATCTCTTTCGTGGTGGATCGCACTTTTAAAAAGAGAAATAGGTCTCGATGTTACATTGCGTTACGTATGATTACTTAGTTTTGCAATAGTTATCAAACTATTCACAAGAAACTGCATGAAAATGCGATTTCAAAACTGAAATTTTAACTGGTTCACATTAATTGTTTGTTTTACTACTATACTTTGAAAGGTAAACGTTTTCACTGCTGTTTCTCAGAGTTAACGTTTCTCCCCCTACACAACGTAATAACAACACTAACAAATAGGACTTGTTCAATGAGAAAGTTAACTACTTTAGCCATGCTTGCGGCTGGTATGAGTTTCGGCACTCAAGTCATGGCTGACACAACGATCGGTGTGACCGTTTATAAGTACGATGATAACTTTATGTCAGTTGTTCGCCAAGCGATTGAAAAACAGGCAAATAATGACGGCAACACCAAGGTTTTGATGAATGACTCACAAAACAGCCAATCAATGCAAAATGACCAAGTGGATGTCATGTTGGCTCGTGGCGTGAAAGCACTGGCGATCAACCTTGTCGACCCTGCAGCTGCACCAAGTATTATTCAAAAAGCGAAAATGGATGATGTTCCTATCGTTTTTTACAACAAAGAACCGAGTGCTAAAGCGCTCGCTTCATATGACAAAGCCTATTATGTGGGTACAGATTCAAAAGAGTCGGGCATCATCCAAGGCGATCTCATTGCGCAACACTGGAAAGCCAATCCTGCTTGGGATAAAAACGGTGACGGTGTACTGCAGTATGTAATGCTGAAAGGCGAACCAGGTCACCCAGATGCGGAAGCTCGTACTTCTTATTCTGTGAAAACCATTAACGAAAATGGCATCAAAACAGAAGAGCTACACATGGATACAGGTATGTGGGATACCGCCATGGCGAAAGATAAAATGGATGCTTGGTTATCTGGCCCCAACGGTAGCAAAATCGAAGTCGTGATTGCCAATAATGATGGTATGGCGATGGGTGCGATTGAAGCGTTACGTGGTGCGGGTGCGAAAGTACCAGTATTCGGTGTTGATGCGTTAGCAGAAGCATTAGCATTAGTTAAATCTGGCGACATGGCAGGCACTGTGCTTAATGATGCAGATTCACAAGCGAAAGCGACATTTGAACTTGCACGTAATTTAGCCAACGGCAAAGCTGCAACCGAAGGCACTCAATGGGAAATGGCCAATAAGATTGTTCGTGTTCCTTATGTTGGTGTGGATAAATCGACACTCGAGTAACCTAAAGTTCAAGGGGGAAGTCATTCCCCCTTTACTCCCTAACTTATAGGGTGTTTATACAATCAATAATAAATAATTGCTGATTAAATTTTATTTAATATTGAATGGTATTAATCAAAGAATAAATAAGTGATGCCATGGTAAATCAAGAGCATGAATTTCTGTTAGAAATGACAGGAGTGAGTAAAGAGTTTCCCGGGGTTAAGGCATTAGATAAAGTTAATTTGAAAGTTCGACCACACTCTATTCATGCGTTAATGGGAGAGAATGGTGCAGGTAAGTCGACGCTATTAAAATGCCTTTTTGGAATTTATGATAAAAACGAAGGTGATATTATATTTTTAGGCGAACATGTGAATTTTCAATCGTCTAAGCAAGCTTTGGAAGCGGGTGTTTCCATGGTCCACCAAGAGCTTAACCAAGTATTACAATGTTCTGTAATGGATAATATTTGGCTAGGGCGTTACCCAAAGAAAGGACTCTTTGTCGATCACGATAAAATGTATCGCGATACCAAAGAGATCTTTGATGAACTCGATATTGATATAGACCCGAAAATTAAAGTGGCTAAATTATCGGTATCACAAAGGCAGATGGTCGAAATAGCGAAAGCGTTTTCTTACAACGCGCGCATTGTGATCATGGATGAACCCACGTCCTCTTTGACTGAAAAAGAGGTATCGCATCTTTTTACTATCATTAACAAGTTGAAAGAAAAAGGCTGTGGCGTGGTGTACATCTCTCACAAAATGGAAGAAATATTTACTATTTGTGATGAGATAACCATCTTGCGTGATGGGCAATGGGTTGATACGAGGCCGTTGAAAGGGCTCGATATGGACAAAATCATTTCGATGATGGTTGGCCGTGAATTAACACAGCGCTTTCCCACAAAGACCAATGTGCCAAAAGAAATTATCCTCGAAATCAAAAATTTAACAGCACTGAACCAACCCTCTATTCAGGATATTTCGTTTGATCTCAGAGAAGGTGAAATCTTAGGTGTGGCTGGGCTCGTCGGTTCAAGACGCACTGATATTGTGGAAACCATTTTTGGGGTTCGTGAGCGTAGTAACGGCCACATTATCTTACATGGCCGAGAGATGAAAAACCGTGATGCACATGAAGCGATCAATAGTGGTTTTGCGTTGGTGACAGAAGAGCGTCGTTCAACCGGCATTTACAGTAATTTAGATATTACCTTTAACTCTTTGGTTGCCAATGTGGATGAATACAAAACCAAATTAGGTTTACTGAGTAATAAAAAAATGAGGAGTGATACACAGTGGGTAATTGACTCCATGAGTGTAAAAACACCTTCTCATGAAACATCAATCGGTTCTTTGTCTGGTGGTAATCAGCAGAAAGTCATTATTGGCCGTTGGTTGTTAACTCAGCCAGAAATATTAATGCTTGATGAGCCAACTCGGGGTATTGATGTCGGAGCAAAGTTTGAAATTTATCAATTGATATTGGAATTAGCGAAAAAGAATAAAGGGATTATTATTATCTCTTCCGAAATGCCAGAGTTGTTAGGCATTACCGATAGAATATTGGTGATGAGTAATGGCCGAGCTGCGGGAATCGTTAATACTAAAGACACTTCACAGAATGAAATATTAGAGCTGGCCTCTCGTTACCTCTAGGGAAATTATTATGGATTCAGTTAAAACATTTGCAATGAAGCACCTAAAGGAAGGTGCGATCTATGCGGTTCTATTTATTCTTCTGGCAATTATTATTATTCAGGAGCCATCATTTTTAAGTTTACGCAACTTTAGTAATATATTAACGCAATCTTCAGTGCGCGTTATTATTGCATTGGGTGTGGCGGGGCTGATTGTAACGCAAGGAACCGACCTTTCTGCTGGACGTCAAGTGGGTTTAGCCGCTGTAATTTCGGCAACACTTTTACAATCAATTGATAACGTCAACAAAGTATTCCCCAGCATTGGTGACGTGCCGATTGTGGCTGTGATTCTTTGTGTGTGCGCGATCGGCGCGATCATCGGCTTAGTGAACGGTGTGATTGTTGCTTATTTAAAAGTAACGCCGTTTATCGCCACATTAGGCACCATGATCATCGTCTACGGGATTAACTCTCTCTACTACGATTCGGTGGGTGCATCTCCAATTGCAGGTTTTGATGAGCGTTTCTCTTCATTCACTCAAGGTTTTATTCGATTTGGAGATTTTAGATTTTCGTACATAACCTTCTACGCCATTATCGCGATTATCTTTACATGGATTTTGTGGAATAAGACCGTTTTTGGTAAGAACATTTTCGCGGTCGGTGGTAACCCAGAAGCTGCAAAAGTTTCTGGTGTTAATGTGCCATTGACGCTACTGAAAGTGTATGCTTTATCGGGTGTGTTCTATGCGTTTGGCGGTATGTTGGAAGCTGGCCGTATCGGCAGTGCGACCAATAACCTTGGCTTCCTGTACGAGTTGGATGCGATTGCAGCCTGTGTTGTGGGTGGCGTGTCATTTGCTGGCGGTGTCGGAAGTATTGCGGGTGTGGTCACGGGTGTGCTTATCTTCACTGTTATCAACTATGGTATGACCTACATTGGCGTGAGCCCTTACTGGCAGTACATCATTAAAGGCGGCATTATTATTTTCGCTGTCGCGTTGGACTCAATGAAGTACGCGAATAAGAAATAACCGCCTAAGAGCAAAAATACAATTTTCGACATTTAATCGCCGAAAATTGTCGAAATAAAATAAACAAAGAGCGCTTTTATCGGCGCTCTTTTACTATTGCTCATTAGGAAGCGTACGTTTTTCAAAATAGCGCACAATCTCCTCGATCAATATTTTGATACGTGACGGTTGGTGATCACGATTGGGATAGAGCAGATGCAAGTCCGATCCTGTGGCCAGAGCGTGTGAACTAAAACTTTGCCGATAATCTTCCAAGAGAAGAACGAGTTTCCCAGCATTGAGGTCGGGTTGAATATCGAGTTGTGATTTGAGTGCAATACCTGCGCCTTCGAGTGCCCACTGACGAATCACTTCGCCATCATTAGACAAACGTGATGGTTTGATCAGAATATCTTGAACGACATCTCCTTTAAGAAAAGACCAACGCGTTAATGATTCACTTTTGCGTAGCATACCCAAGCAAGCATGCTGTTTGAGATCCTCTGGGTGCGTCGGTTGACCATGACACGCTAAATATGCGGGTGAGGCACAAAGAACGCGGCGACTTGTTGCTAATTTTCTGGAAACCAATTGACTATCTTTGAGTGTGCCGTAACGCAATACCAAATCAAGTTTTGTTTCATATATCCCTAACACACTGTCACTAAAGGTAATCTGAGGCACAATTTTAGGATGTCTTGCTAAGAAGGAGTCGAGCAGTGGCAGCAAATGTTGTCGCCCGAGATCTTTGGGTGCTGAAATTTTTATATTGCCTTCCAAGTGTGTTTTCTCGGCGAATAGCGAAGACTCGACTTCAGTGATGTTGGCTAAGGTTTGTAAACATAATGGATAGAAACGTTCGCCGGCTTCCGTCAATGCAATTTTACGTGTGGTTCTTTGCAGCAATTTCACGCCATAGTGGCGTTCAAGCTCTTGCAGTTTTAGTGTGACTGAAGCGGCGGACATATTGATGGCTTTTGCGGCGGCCGCCAACCCTTGTTGCTCAACAATGGCAACAAAGACCTCCATGTTCAATAATTTGTTCATTAAGATTCTATATCGCAGTTATTGTTAAGTAATCCTAAATACTCTTTTTAATTATAGCTAGATTATTTAGTGATTCTTTTGTTATAGCCTATGGATAACAACCCAATACAGAGCGATTGAATGATGAGTAGCTTATTTTTCCCGATACAAATCGGTCCACTTTCTTTGAATAACCGGCTGGTAATGGCCCCGATGACGCGTGCTCGGACAAGTCAACCGGGTAATGTTCCCAACGACATCATGGCGCAATATTATGCTCAGCGAGCGAGTGCTGGTTTGATTATTACTGAAGCAACACAAATATCAGACGATAGCCAAGGATACTCATTTACTCCTGGCATATACACGCCAGAACAAATTGTGGGTTGGCAGCAGGTCACTCAAGCCGTGCATGACCGCGGAGGAAAAATAGTGAATCAGTTATGGCATGTAGGGCGAGTATCGCATCCTGTTTTTCAACAAGGTCAAAAGCCGATGGCTCCTTCAGCTATTGCTCCAGTCGATACCAAAGTCTGGATTGCACAGCCGGGGAGTGCCGGTGAGATGATGGAATGCGTTGAACCAAGAGCAATGACATTGCAAGAGATTAACCAAGTGGTACGCGATTTTGCTAATGCTGCACACAATGCGATTGCGGCTGGCTTTGATGGCGTCGAAATTCATGGTGGTAATGGCTATTTGATCGATCAGTTTTTGCGAACCAATTCGAATCATCGCACTGATCAATATGGTGGCAGCAGAGAAAACCGCTTACGTTTTCTTATGGAAGTTGTGAGTGCAATCATTGATAAGGTTGGTGCTGACAAAGTTGGAGTTCGCTTGGCGCCTTACATCACATTTAAAGATATGAACTGCCCAGATATCGTCCCAACGATTTTGCAAGCGGCGGAGCAATTACAGAAACTCGGTATTGCGTATCTGCATTTGTCAGAAGCTGATTGGGATGATGCTCCACAAATCCCTGAAGATTTTCGCCGACATTTACGTGAGCTGTTCACCAATACCATTATTGTTGCAGGCCGATATGACGTTGAGCGAGCAAACCAAATCTTGGAAAATGGCTACGCTGACTTAGTCGCATTTGGGCGTCCCTTTATTGCGAATCCAGACTTAGTCGAGCGTTTGAAAATGAACCGTACATTATCGGCATTTGATCCAAGTTGCTTATTTGGTGGAGGTACTAAGGGATATACAGATTATCCAAACCATTCCTAAATCGACATAGCCAGCAGTCGTTTGTTCTATGATTCTGCTGGCTTTTTTACAGCTGGTTGGCCGTTATAAAACAATGAGCCATTAACGCGCGCCAAAATGATACGCTAAAGGTAATAAGGCCACAGAATAAACATCCATGTGAATGCTGAAAATATCAACGCGATCAGTACGGCAGCTGAACCGATGTCTTTGGCGCGGCCACTGAGTTCGTGCCATTCGCTACCGACGCGGTCAACCACGGCTTCCACGGCGGAATTCATCAACTCCACAATCACAACTAAGACTAAGCAACCAATCATCATGATTTGCTCAATTTTAGTGACAGGCAAAAAGAAAGTAATGGTAATCAACAAAATTGAAGTGACAGTTTCTTGTCGAATAGCGGCTTCGTTTAGCCACGCGGCTTTCAGCCCTTGTATTGAATAACCTGTGGCATAAAACAGACGCTTTATACCCGTACGACCTGGTTTCATAAAATGAACAACCTAATAATGAATAACTATGACAATGGGCATGAGTGAATTACGTGTAGACGTAAAATAGCTTCGCCCCGCACCCTCATGTTAAAAAAGAGAATCAATGACGTCAGTTCACTGATTCTCTTAAGTGGCCTGATATTAAACGCCCACCACGGGTAGTACAAGAGTAAAGCAAGCGCCTCCGAACACACTTTTAGCCACCGATACTTGGCCGTTGTGGCGTAAAACGATCTGTTTGACGATGGCCAAGCCTAATCCGAAGCCTGATTGTCGCTCTCCACGTGAGAGATCCGCGCTGTAAAAAGCATCAAAAATGAATGGCCAGTGCTGCGGGTCAATCCCTTCTCCATCATCATGGATATCAATTTGCACTGCTTGACCTGCGTTGATCACGGAGGTTTCAACGGCTATTTTGCTTTTGGCGTATTTCTGAGCATTACCCAATAAATTATCCAGAGCTCTTTTGAGAAGGTATGGATCGACCTGTAAAGTGGCGACTTGTGCTAATGGCAGCAACTGGATCTCGACTACGCTGTTGCTGCGCCATTTATCTAGTATCGGTTCGAGCCAGTAATTGAGCTGAATTGTCTGCATATTGAGTTCGTTTTCTGGCCTTTCAACTTTCGCGTAGTAAAGAAGTTCATCGACCATCGTTTCCATCTCTTCGGTATCTTCGATGATACTGGCGACTTTCGCCGCTTGTTTTGGTGTCAGAGATTCATCGGCCAACATTTCTGCTTGCCATTGGATCCGAAAGATAGGGGTGCGTAACTCATGAGCCACGGCATTACTCAGCGCTTTATTGCTGAGCACCAAAGCGGAAATTTTGCTCGCCATGTAGTTAAAGCTTTTGTTTAAAGAGCCGACTTTATCGCCGCTTTTGATGGAGGCTCGAGCGGTTAGATCACCAGCGGCAAAGGCTAAGGTCACTTTTTCCAATTCACGCACTCGCCGACTGATGAACCAGATCAGCAACACACAGTACAGTGCAAAGCCGACGACAAGCAGCAAAAGTGAGAGATTATCTGCGAAGAAAATGGCTTGCCTCAGTGGTGATTCTTCATCGGGTTTAAAGCTGTAAATTGGTGAGGTGGATGTAAGGCGCAACCATAAAAAACGGTCATCATCGTAGTAAGTGTAGGCATTGGGGGCGGTAGTAAAGAAAAACGCTCGCACATCTGAAGGTAAGGTCTTTTCAGTATGCGTCTCTATCAGTTGTCGCGTTTTATCGGCATATTCTTTGAGTACATTTAAGGTGTTAGCTTCACCTTCATGCTGATAAATACGAGTGACCAAGTCATGAAATGCTTCAGCTTGATAATCTTCAAGTACGTAATCGTAGTCAGTACCAAGCTGGTAAACGACCAGTTCAATGGTAATGAGTGTCGCTAAAAAAAAGAGCAATAAACCAACAAAAGATTCAACGTAGATACGACGCATACAGGTTTCTTCTAAAATACGTGGTCATTACCACGTGTCTGGTACAAAAAGGTATCCTTTCCCTCGGACCGTAATAATGCGTTTCGGTGTGGAAGAATCATCACCGAGTTTTTTACGCAAAATGACAATCTTGTTATCGACGGTTCTATCAAGCCCATCGTATTCAATCCCGCGTAACGCTTTGGTTAATACATCCCGTGATAGGACTTGATCTGGTGTTGATGCCAGTAGCCACAGCAAGTCGAATTCGCTGTCGGTCATCGCTACGGCCTCACCATTCATTTCACACAGATGTCGAGATTGATTGAGAGACAAGGCCCCAAATTCAAGCACGGTTTTCGCGGTTTGAATTGGTTCGTTGTCGACTCTGCGCAGTAGCATACGCATTCTTGCAAGCAAGACGCGTGGTTTAATCGGCTTTGTCACAAAATCATCGGCACCAATTTCCAGTGCTGCAACGTGATCAAAATCGTCATCACTGGCGGTTAGCATCAATATCTTACCGTTGTACATAGGACGGATCTGTCTACAAATTGTCAGCCCATCTTCACCGGGTAGCATTAAATCCAGTAACACGATATCTGGTTGTTGCTCTAAAATGACCGCGCTCGCTTTGGCACCTTCAGCAAGAGCAATGACGCTAATATCTTGACTTTCAAAGTATTCTGTTAACATTTCTCTGAGTTTTAGATCATCTTCAACGATGATTAAAGAGTGTCTATCCGTCATGGAGACTCCTAGATAGGTACGATGAACGACATGACAATCGCTGACATTGGAAAAATTTGAAGTGCATAGTAAAGCAAAGACCCAGCATTTTCGCTAGGTCTTTGTATGGTTGGATGAGTTTCTATTGATACAATTTCTTGTTATTCAACTGCTTTGGTTGGTGAAGAGCGAAGTTTGTTCGCCAGCATCACCACAAGTGGGCTAGTCAACATCACAACTGCAAGCACGGTAAACACGAAAGTGATCGGACGTTCCCACAAGAAGCTTAACTCCCCATCGCTGATCATCAACGCGCGGCGAAGGTTCTCTTCCATTAATCCACCCAAAATAAAACCAAGCAGCAGCGGTGCCAGTGGGAAGTTGGCTAACCGCAGAGCAATCGCTCCCATCGCGACGATCAACATCACGTAAACATCCATAGTGTTAAACGAAACCAAATAAACACCGGTGATTGAGAAGAACAAAATCATCGGCAGCAATACGGTTCTTGGTACTGCCAATAGCCTTGAAATATAAGGAATAAGCGGCAAGTTAAGGATGATCAGTACAATATTACCGAGATACATTGAGATGATGACAGACCAAAAGACATCGGGGTGATCAACAAATAAACGAGGGCCAGGTTGAATGCCGTAAGAGAGCAGGGCTCCAAGCATGATCGCTGTGGTGCCAGAGCCGGGAATGCCGAGTGTCAACAGCGGAACAAAAGATCCGCTAGAGGCGGCGTTATTGGCTGACTCTGGTGCAACAAGCCCACGCAAAGAGCCTTTACCGAACTCTTCTTTTTTATCTTTGGGCGCTAAGCTGCGCTCCATACCATAACTCAAAAATGCGGCGATGGTTGCGCCAGCGCCGGGTAACACGCCGGTGAAAAAACCTAAAATGGAAGCACGAATTGAAACGGGAGCCGCTTCTTTAAATTCTGCCTTGGTGATTTTCATACTGCCCAAATTGCTGATTTTATTCTGTTCATCTGTACGCGTGTCGTTTTCTGGTTTTAAAATACCCATTAATGTCTCGCCTAAAGCGAATGTCGCCATCGCCAGCAAGAGGAAGCTAAAACCGTCCATTAAATCAGTTAAGCCAAAGGTAAAGCGTTCCACACCTACTCCTTTATCAATACCAACGGTAGAGAGCATCAAGCCAAGAACAACCATCATCCATGCTTTAAGGACTTGTCCTTTTCCAGCAAAGGCGGCGACCGCCGATAGACCGAGTAGCATCAACGCAAAATAGTCAGAGGATTGAAAACTCAGTGACACGCTGGCCAGTGCAGGCGCTGCGACCAAGAGCATAATCGCTGACAAGGTTCCGCCTGTAAAAGAGGCGTAAGCGGCGATGGCTAACGCTTTACCAGCTTGGCCTTTTTGCGCCATGGGGTAGCCATCAAACGCGGTGACCACGGTTGCTGAGCATCCGGGAGCATTAATCAAAATGGAGGAAGTGGAGCCGCCAAAAATAGCGCCGTAATAAACGCCGGCCATTAAAATCAAACCTGAAGATGGTTCAAGGCCATAGGTGATCGGGATCATCAACGCGATGGCCGAAATCGGGCCAAGCCCGGGTAACATGCCGATAAAAGTACCAACGAAACAGCCCACAATCACCATGAAGATGTTCATTGGCATCATGGCGGTAGAAAGCCCTTGTAAAATTCCATCTAACATAATCAGTTCCTACCAGAGTGTGAAAATAACGCCGGGCTCAAGGTAGATGTCCAAACCTTGAGTAAGCAGCAGATAAAACGCGATGACAAAGGGAAAAGAAGCACCAAATAACACTGATTTGCGTCTTTCACCCAAAATATAAAAGCCAGAGAGTAGAAAGAAACTGGTGGCCAGTACGAAGCCTAAATAGGTTAGACCAAGTCCGTACAGCGCCATCAACACTAAAAAATCAATCAACAATTTCCAGTTGAAGTGCAATACCGCGCCGCTTTGTTTATCGGGCTGCCCTAACACCAGCATCAACAAAGAGAGGCCAATTCCAGCGTAAGTCAGCAGAGTCGGCAAGGTTTGGGCGTTAAACGGTTCGTATTCATCACCGGGAAACATCGGTATTTGAGTCGTTTGATAGCCGTAGCAAAGGCTAAAAACAAGGAAGATCAACGCGCCAACGCGATCGCGGCACAGTAAATATTCTTTGCTGAAAAATTTGGTTGGCAGATCCGACATATCCAACTCCATGGTAAAAATAGGGGAGAAAAGAGCCGTGTAGCAGCGAGTTAATGAATTGATTAACTAAGGGCAAAGGGATAGGTGTATGGAGGTTTTCCTATCCATATTTGCCTGATAAACAAAGGAGTATTGAGCATAACTGCACACGGCAAAAGTGTTGCTAGCGGGGACAAGGCAAGGAACTGTCCCCTTAGCGACCTTACTTCAGGAAACCGAGCTCACGCATCAGATCACCCATCTCTTTCTCTTGGGCTTCTAAGAAGGCGTAAAACTCTTTATCCGCTTGATAGTTATCGATCCAACCATTGCGGTCGCGGACGATTTTCCATTCATCGGTGGTGTACATTTTCGCTAATGCTGCGTTCCACTGATCAATCTTCTCTTGGCTGATCCCTGGGGCTGCGAAGAAGCCGCGCCAGTTAGCAAAGACGGTTGGGTTGCCATAGTCAGTTAATGTTGGAATATTCGGGGCAGATTCCAAACGTTTAGGGGCGGTGATCGCCAAAATTTTCACTTGGCCAGACTTGGACATTTCAAGCACTTCACCTAAGCCTGTTGAAAGCAGTTGTGTTTCACCAGAAAGCAGTGCCGCCATGGCTTTGCCACCCGCGTCATAGGCGATGTAGCGAACTTCTTTTGGATCCAACCCTTGCCCTTTGAAGGCGGCCGCGGCGACTAAGTGATCCATACTGCCACGAGCAGAACCGCCAGCGACTTTGACTTTACGCGGGTTGTCTTTGAAATCGGCAACCGCATCTTCCCACGTTTTGTATTTTGAATCGCCCGCAGCAACGATAGCGCCATAATCAGAAACGGTGGCGGCAATCGGTGTTAAATCGCGGAAGGATTGTGGAAAAACACCGGATAAAGAACGAACCACAATCGGTGTAGAGTTGACCATCAAGGTATCTTCTTGGCGGTCTGCGGTTTCAATTAAGTGTGCAATCGCTTTACCACCACCGCCACCGGATAAGTTTTGGTAAGACACATTGCCGACAATGTCGGTTTTCATCAGTACATCACCTGTACCACGAGCCGTCATGTCCCAACCACCACCCGCGCCACCGGGTACTAAAATGTGAAGTTTCTCAATATCAGCGGCGAAGCTGCTAATAGAAAAGGTTGCAGCCAGAATGGATGCAGTGAGGGTTGGTTTGAACTGCTTAAACATATTCACGTTCCTTATGTAGGGCGCATCTTCATCTTTACCTTGGAGCGTTTGTTACTGAATGCTACAGGCGGAGATAGGGTGCTTATCGTTGTTATCATGACTGCATCAATGATCTAATGCAGATACGTTAAGTTAATAACCTGTTACAGGTTTGTCTCTAATGCGTAGATAAAAACAATATAGGGCATAAAAACGTTTTTGTTCATAAAGTTCACGGCGTTATTTTGCTGCGTTGTGTGACGAGTCTTCGTTAGCGTCTTGTCTCACTATCTACGAGCAGCAATCGGGTGTTATTCATTGCAAATTGCGCGGCTAAGGCGTCATTACCTTGTTGAAGTAAGGTCGTGATACTGGGCAGCAGCAAGAAAAAGATCAAAGGTTCGGGATATTGGGCTTGCCATTGATGACGCTCATCTAACACATGCCCTTCGAAGTAGACGGTGAGTACCACACTGTCCGATGAAAAGTGCGATCCATGGAACCGCCCTAAAGTATGCGTCGAGCCCCATATTGAACTCAGTGGTCGCTCCGATGTGCTTTTAAGATAGAGATCAACAGCTACACTTTGCGATTGAGAACCTTGCGGTTGAGAATATCGATGAACCGTTAAGCGCTCACCCGAATACTTGCCTTGCTGGAAAGGCAAATAACCTAAGTTGTTCGGTGTTACACGGCCATCGTTTGCACACATTTGAACCGAATCGGACATTTGCTGGCTGCTGTACAATTCACAAGCAAATTGAGCAACAAGTTGCTGTACTGCGCTTTGAAATAAGCGAGCATCAAATGAGTGCTCTTGCTCAATGTGTAAATTTAATTCAGGAAAAACAATAGGTAACTGGTTTGTTAGCGCGTTGAGGTCATTGATCGTAACCGATTGATTCTGCTCTATTGCCGTGCGAATAATATTTGGGTTGTCTGCCAATGAAAGATCATTTTCAGAATAGATCGCCTCACTCAGTAGTGGGTAGCTGCGCGGATTTTTCGGTTTACTGTTGTAAGCAATGCATCCAGATAAGAGCAACGAGCAGGCGAGAGCGTAACCAAAAGGAGAGTGCGTGATTCTCTTGCAAATATTCATAAGTGACGGCCGTGTCATCGGTAATGGGTTGCACTGCTTATTCTATCTGCGAAATCGACACTTTTCTCTTTTCAAGCTCACAGAGTTTTATCTTCTTCTGGTTCAAATTTAATCATTAAGTTTCTTATACATTAGTCTAATGTGTCGACAATTTTATTGATTATCGATGGTTTTATGGTCTATTTTAACAATAAGTTTTAATGATTGTTAACACATATAAGTGTGTGAGTGCTTTGCGTCTCAGCATGAATCCAACCTGTGAGCGATAACAAGATGAATAGTGCACTAACACTAAACAGTACTGATACAAAATCACACGCTGTTGAACGAGAAAAAGAGAACACCAAATCGGAAAACCTTACGGAGTATCTGATTGAGGCGATTGTTGAAGGGCGTATAGCACCGGGCAGCAAGATTTCAGAACCCGAACTCGCCAAACGTTTTCAAGTCAGCCGTGGGCCACTGCGTGAAGCGATAATGCGTGTGGAAGGCTTGGGGTTGATCGAACGTGTTTCACATGTGGGCGCGCGAGTCATTGAGTTGTCACCCGGTAAGTTGGTAGAGCTTTATGCAGTACGCGAAGCGTTAGAGGGTATGGCGGCAAGGTTAGCGGCGCGCAACATTTCGCCCTCTGAATTACAAGGGCTAGAGGCATTATTGTCGACACATTCGAATCATATTGAGCAAGTCGAAGGGGCTTCCTATTTTCATCAACACGGTGATTTTGACTTTCATTACCGCATCATCAAAGCCAGCCGTAATCATAAATTAGTGACTTTATTGTGTGATGAGCTCTATCACTTACTGCGCATGTATCGTTATCAATCGCCACGCTCACATTCACGTCCGAAGGAGGCGTTGGATGAGCACAAATACATTCTACAAGCGATCAAAAACGGCGATGAAGAACTGGCTGAGATGTTGATGCGACGCCATATTTCGGGCAGTCGAATCTTGATTGAACAGCAGATAGTAAAAGAGTAAGCCACAGGGCTGTGGGTAGAAAATAATCATGCCTGCAATGAAGCAAACCAAGAACCACGCATAGAGCGGCCTTGAATAAGGGCGATAACCAAGCGACTGATTAGGAGAATCTCATGAGCTTAAGTCAGGGGGCGAAATTTAGACTCGCTGTTCAACAAAATGATCCACTGCAGATTGTCGGCACGATCAATCCCTATTGCGCAATGATGGCCAAACGTTTAGGCCACCAAGCCATTTATCTGTCGGGTGGTGGCATCGCTAACGCTTCGTATGGTTTGCCCGATTTAGGTATCACCACATTAAATGACGTGCTGGTGGATGTTGAGCGCATCACCAATGCGTGTGATTTGCCTTTGTTGGTGGATATTGATACCGGTTTTGGCGGTGCATTTAGCATTGCTCGCACTATCAAAGCGATGGAAAAAGCGGGCGCTGCTGCCGTGCATATGGAAGATCAAGTTGCGCAGAAACGCTGCGGGCACCGCCCTAATAAAGCGATCGTCAGCCAGCAAGAGATGGTTGATCGCGTAAAAGCCGCGGTAGATGCACGAGTGAACCCAGAGTTTGTGATCATGGCGCGCACCGATGCGTTAGCGGTGGAAGGCATTGATAGCGCCATTGAACGTGCCATTGCTTGCGTGCAGGCCGGAGCCGATATGATTTTCCCCGAAGCGATGACCACTCTTGAGCAGTACGATCGTTTCTCCACCGCGCTAAGCGCAGCTTGTGGTAAGTCAGTGCCGATTTTAGCCAATATTACTGAGTTTGGGCAGACGCCGCTCTACCCATGTGCAGAACTTGCTCAAGTGAAAGTGGATATGGTGCTTTACCCATTGAGTGCGTTTCGTGCGATGAATAAAGCGGCTGAGAATGTCTATCGTCATTTATTAGAGCAGGGCAACCAACAAGCTTTGCTCGATAGCATGCAAACCCGTAGCGAGCTGTATGACTATCTCAATTACCACGATTACGAAGATAAGCTCGACGAGCTTTTTTCATCAAAGGAATAATAAAAACAAAGGAAAAGGAGTTCAACATGTCAAACGCACCACTGGGCGGCGCAGGTCTGCGCGGTCAAAGCGCGGGAGTCACCGCTTTATGTACTGTCGGAAAAACTGGGACGGGTCTAACTTATCGAGGTTATGACATCACCGATCTTGCCAACCATGCACAGTTTGAAGAGGTCGCTCATCTGTTATTGATTGGCCATTTACCTAATCAAAGTGAACTTGACCAGTACAAAACCCGCTTAATGGGATTACGAGGTTTACCGCAGCCGTTAAAAGCCGCGCTAGAGCTGCTGCCAGCCAGTACACATCCAATGGACGTAATGCGCACTGGCTGTTCAGTTTTAGGCAACCTTGAAACCGAGCACAGTTTTGCTGAGCAGTTGAGTGCGACCGAACGGATGTTGGCACTTTTCCCCGCTATTATCTGTTATTGGTATCGTTTCAGCCACCAAGGCATCCGGATTGACACTGAAGATCAAAGCGAAGCATGCATTGGTGGCTATTTCTTAAAAATGCTGACAGGAAAAGCACCGAGCGAGCTGCACAAGCAGGTGATGCATTGCTCATTGATTCTGTACGCAGAGCATGAGTTTAATGCATCAACGTTTGCCGCGCGCGTCTGTGCTTCTACGCTGTCAGATATTCACTCTTGCGTAACCGGGGCGATTGGCACACTGCGTGGCCCGTTGCATGGTGGAGCCAATGAAGCGGCGATGGCGATGATTGAACGCTGGCAAACACCGGACGAAGCTGAGGCCAATATTCTGCAAATGTTGGCTAATAAAGACAAAATTATGGGTTTTGGCCATGCTATTTATCGTGAAAGTGACCCGCGTAACGCATTGATCAAACGTTGGTCAAAAGCGTTATCTGAAGCGGTGGGTGATACGCATTTGTACGCGGTATCAGAACGTGTTGAAGCGGTGATGAAACGTGAGAAAGGCCTATTTTGTAATGCGGATTTCTTCCACGCTTCGGCCTACCATTTTATGGGCATTCCTACGCCATTATTTACCCCTATTTTTGTAATGAGTCGATTAACCGGCTGGGCCGCTCATGTGTTTGAGCAGCGCGCTAATAACCGAATTATTCGCCCAAGTGCCGATTATGACGGCCCTGAACATCAAGAGTGGATATCAATAGAGCAGCGTTAATGGGATGGAATCAAACCATGCTCCTTTGGTGTATGGTTTGATGGTAGGTAAAACCTAGCTCGCTAGACGATGTTTTGAATAGACAATGTTTCGAATAGACAGTTTTATGGGTGGAATTGATGAGTCATCAAACGATCAACAGCCAATACAAAAAAGTATTACCAGCGACCGCGCTGGAGTATTTTGATGCACGACAAGCGGTCAATGATATCCAAGCCGGAGCGTATGATCGGCTACCTTATACCTCACGAATACTGGCGGAAAATTTAGTCCGCCGCTGTGAGCCACACAGATTGGTTGATTCACTGAAACAGCTGATTGAGCGTAAGTGCGAGCTCGACTTCCCGTGGTATCCGGCGCGTGTGGTGTGCCACGACATTTTAGGGCAAACCGCTTTAGTGGACTTGGCGGGGTTAAGAGACGCGATCGCTCAGCAAGGCGGTGATCCATCCAAAGTAAACCCTGTGGTGGAAACGCAACTGATTGTCGATCACTCACTCGCGGTTGAACATGCCGGCTTCGAAGCTGACGCGTTTGACAAAAACCGTGCGATTGAAGATCGCCGCAATGAAGATCGCTTTCACTTCATCGAATGGTGCAAAACCGCCTTTGAAAATGTCAGCGTTATTCCGGCAGGCAATGGCATCATGCACCAGATTAACTTAGAAAAAATGTCGCCCGTCATCCAAGTGAAAAACGGTTTAGCATTTCCAGATACTTGTGTCGGTACTGACAGCCATACTCCTCATGTCGATTCATTAGGCGTGTTGGCGATTGGCGTCGGTGGGTTAGAAGCCGAAACAGTGATGTTAGGTCGGCCTTCGATGATGCGTCTGCCCGATATTGTCGGCGTTAAACTAACCGGTCAACGCCAAGCGGGGATCACTGCGACCGACATTGTGCTTGCCATTACGGAGTTCTTGCGAAATCAGCGCGTGGTATCTTGTTATCTGGAGTTTTTCGGAGAAGGCGCTCGCGCATTGACGATTGGCGATCGCGCAACGCTTTCCAATATGACACCTGAATATGGTGCAACCGCAGGCATGTTCTATATTGATGAGCAAACCATCAACTATCTCAAACTCACGGGTCGAGACGCACAGCAAGTAGCCTTGGTTGAACAGTACGCTAAGCAAACCGGCTTATGGGCCGATGATTTGATTGAAGCGCAATACGAACGGGTGCTGGAATTTGATCTCTCAAGTGTACAGCGTAATTTAGCCGGGCCTTCGAATCCTCATCGCCGCTTGCCGACAAGCGAACTGACCGAGCGCGGTATTGCGGGGGCGTGGCAAACCAAAGAAGGCGAATTACCTGATGGCGCAGTGATCATCGCCGCCATTACTTCGTGCACCAATACCAGTAATCCGCGCAATGTCGTGGCCGCCGCGTTGCTGGCGAAAAAGGCTAATCAATTGGGTTTGGTTCGCAAACCTTGGGTCAAAACCTCTTTTGCACCGGGCTCAAAAGTAGCCAAACTTTATTTAGAGGAAGCCGGCCTGCTGCCTGAGCTAGAACAGCTCGGTTTTGGCATCGTCGCTTATGCATGCACCACCTGTAATGGCATGAGTGGCGCGCTTGATCCTATGATTGAGCAGCAAATCATTGAACGCGATCTCTATACGACGGCTGTGCTATCAGGTAACCGAAACTTTGATGGCCGCATTCATCCCTATGCGAAACAGGCTTTTCTTGCCTCTCCGCCATTGGTGGTGGCGTATGCACTTGCGGGTACGATTCGTTTTGATATTGAAAAAGACGCGTTGGGAATAGATGCGCAAGGCAAGCCGATTTACCTCAATGACTTATGGCCAACTGATGAAGAGATCGATGATGTGGTGGCGCGCCATGTTAAGCCCGAACAGTTCAAACAAATCTACATTCAGATGTTTAAATTAGATGAGCACATGGCCAAACAAAAGCCACTTTATGATTGGCGCCCCATGAGCACTTATATCCGTCGTCCGCCTTATTGGGAAGGTGCGTTAGCGGGTGAACGTCGTCTGTCGGCCATGCGACCTTTGGCGATTTTAGGTGACAACATCACTACGGATCATTTATCGCCATCGAACGCTATTTTAGCGACCAGTGCCGCTGGGGAGTATTTGCTCAAAATGGGCGTTCCGGAGCAAGATTTTAACTCCTATGCCACGCATCGTGGTGACCATCTGACCGCGCAACGCGCCACTTTTGCTAACCCCAAACTGTTCAATGAGATGGTGCAAGAGGAGGGCAAAGTAAAGCAAGGCTCGTTGGCGCGTACTGAACCTGAAGGCTTGGTTACCCGCATGTGGGAAGTGATAGAGACTTATATGGATCGTAAGCAGCCATTGATCATTATTGCTGGGGCCGATTATGGGCAAGGTTCGTCACGTGATTGGGCGGCGAAAGGTGTACGTTTGGCGGGAGTTGAAGCCATTGTTGCCGAGGGGTTTGAACGGATCCATCGCACGAATTTAGTCGGGATGGGTGTTCTGCCACTGCAATTTAAAACGGGAACAGACCGCCACACACTGCAACTCGATGGTACTGAGCTTTATGATGTGGTGGGAGATATTAAGCCGAGCGTCGACTTAAGCTTGGTGATCACGCGTACGCAAGGCGCAAATAAGGGCGAACAGCAGAAGGTTACGGTGACTTGTCGTTTAGACACGGCTGATGAAGTCAGTGTGTATCAGGCTGGTGGCGTATTGCAGCGTTTTGCGCAAGATTTTCTGGCTCAATGACGCTAAGGATAAAGGAGTATCAGGTGAGTAACTCATTAAAAATTCCGGCGATGTATATGCGCGGCGGCACCAGTAAGGGCGTGTTTTTTCGGCTTGAAGATTTACCCAAAGAGGCTCAGCAAGCGGGAGAAGCGCGAGATCAACTGCTGTTGCGAGTCATTGGTAGCCCCGATCCTTATGGCAAACAAATTGATGGCATGGGCGGCGCAAGTTCTAGCACCAGCAAAGCCGTGATTCTCTCCAAAAGTGAGCAAGCCGATCACGATGTGGATTACTTGTTCGGCCAAGTTTCGATAGACAAAGCGTTTGTAGACTGGAGCGGCAACTGCGGTAACCTTTCTGCGGCGGTAGGGCCATTTGCGATTCACAGCGGTTTTATCGACCCAGAACGGATCCCTAATAACGGTGTAGTGACGGTTCGCGTTTGGCAAGCCAACATTGGCAAAACCATTCTTATTCATGTGCCAATTGAGCAGGGTGAAGTGCAAGAGTGTGGCGATTTCGAACTTGATGGGGTGACTTTTCCCGCTGCTGAAATTGCGGTTGATTTTCTCGATCCTGCCGATGATAGCGGTGTGATGTTCCCAACCGGAAATGTGCTCGACCAACTGCAAATCCCTGGCATGGGAACCTTGAATGCAACGCTCATTAATGCGGGCATTCCGACGATTTTTATCGATGCTCACGACATCGGTTATCAAGGTACTGAGCTGCAAGAGGCGATCAACAATGATGATCATGCCTTGGCGATGTTTGAAGCGATTCGCGCTTATGGCGCTGTGAAAATGGGTTTGATTGAGCATATTGAACAAGCCCAACTGCGCCAACATACGCCTAAAGTAGCGTTTGTAGCAAAAGCGCAGTCCTATTTGTCATCCAGTGGTAAAGCGGTATCGGCGAACGATGTCGATATTGTGGTGCGCGCGCTGTCTATGGGAAAACTACATCATGCGATGATGGGAACGGCCGCCGTGGCCATCGCTTCAGCGACCAGTGTCCCTGGGACGTTAGTGAATATGTTGGCGGGCGGTGGAGCAAAAGAATCGGTCACTTTTGGTCATCCATCCGGTACGCTGAAAGTGGGCGCTAAAGCCGTTTTACGAGAGGGTCATTGGGGAATAGAGAAAGCCAGTATGAGCCGCAGCGCGCGGGTGTTAATGGAAGGTTGGGTGCGAGTCCATCGTTAAGCCTCAAATCATGTTAAGGGAAATGTTATGTCGGCATATTTAAAGGAATATCAATGGGCTCAATCTGAACCTGAATCATTTTGGCAGGCTCAAGCTCGGCAGATTGAGTGGTTTGAGTTTCCCCAAACTATCTTACAAAAAGATGAGCATGGCATTGAACGCTGGTTTACCGATGGTGTGCTCAATACCTGTTGGTTGGCGCTAGATTTCCATTGTGAACAGGGGCGAGGTGAGCAAACCGCGCTGATTTATGATTCCCCAGTAACCGGAAGAAAGCGTCAATACAGCTATACGCAATTACGAGATCAGGTAGCGAAAGTGGCGGGAATGTTGGCAATGCAAGGTGTTGCTAAAGGCGATCGGGTGATCATTTATATGCCAATGATCCCGGAAGCAGTGATGGCGATGCTCGCTTGTGCACGGCTTGGCGCGATTCACTCTGTCGTTTTTGGCGGTTTTGCACCCAATGAATTAGCGGTACGTATTGAAGATGCTGAACCGAAGGTGATCATGACGGCATCTTGCGGTATCGAAATCAATAAGATTTTACCCTACAAACCCTTAGTTGACCGTGCCATTTTAGACAGCAAATGGAAGCCGGAAAAAGTGGTGGTATTACAACGCTCGGAGCATGTGGCTGACTTAAATAATGAGCGAGATCTAGAGTGGAATCGAGCCGTTAAAGAAGCACCGTCGCATGATTGTGTGCCGGTTTTGGCGACCGATCCGCTTTATATTCTTTACACATCAGGTACGACAGGCAAACCCAAAGGGGTGGTGCGCGACAACGGTGGTCATGCAGTCGCGATGAAGTACTCCATGTCAACCATCTACAATATGCCTCAACAAGGTGTTTTTTGGGCTGCGTCGGACGTGGGGTGGGTAGTCGGTCACTCTTACATTGTTTATGCGCCCTTGATTCACGGTTGCACCACTATTTTGTATGAAGGTAAACCGGTACGCACACCCGATCCGGCTGCATTTTGGCGAGTGTGCCAAGAGTATAAGGTGGACGTACTTTTTTCTGCGCCTACCGCCTTTCGCGCCATCAAAAAAGAAGATCCCAATGGCGATCTACTCAAACATTATGATTTATCCACTTTAACCACTATTTTTATGGCCGGAGAGCGTCTTGACCCGCCGACACTTGAATGGGTAGAGCAACACACTCAAAAGCCAGTAGTTGACCATTGGTGGCAAACCGAAACTGGTTGGGCGATTGCTGGTAATCCGATAGGGCTTGAGTCTATGCCAATTAAAGCGGGGTCAGCAACGAAACCGATTCCTGGCTATCAGGTTGAGATTCTCAATGAGCTAGGTGAAGTGATGCCTGCCAATCAACAAGGGTTTGTGGCGTTGAAACGCCCCTTACCACCAAGTTGTTTAGCGACGGTATGGCGTGATCACGAACGATTTGAGTCCAGTTACCTTGCTCAATTTGACGGTTACTATGTTTCTGGTGATGGTGGCTATTTGGATGGAGAAGGTTATCTCTTCATCATGGGGCGAATTGATGATGTGATAAACGTTGCAGGCCATCGTTTATCTACGGGGGAGATGGAAGAAATCGTCGGTGCTCATCCTGCGGTTGCCGAATGTGCTGTAGTTGGAGTGTATGACGAGCTGAAAGGGCAGTTGCCGCTAGGGTTGGTGGTGCTTAAAGATGGCGTTAAGGTGGATGAGCGCGAGTTGGAACAAGAACTTGTTAACAAAGTGCGTAGTGAAATTGGTGCGGTAGCGTGCTTTAAGCATGCGTTAATTGTTGATCGTTTACCCAAAACGCGCTCTGGTAAAATTCTGCGTCGAGTCATTCGACAAATTGCCGATGGCGAAGAGTATGCTGTCCCTTCAACAATTGATGACCCAATGAGCTTGAGTGAGTTAGAAAAAGCGCTCCATCACTAGCGGCTACCCTATATAGTTGACGATTAATCGAGGCGCCTCAGATGAATGAGGCGTTTTTATTGCCAATTTGCAATCCGCATTTTATTTGTTTCTCTTAGTTCATCTGTCTTAGTTCTAAGACGAGATTAGCGCTCAATCGACCAAAAACACTACGCATGAAGATATATTTTTTAATCACTATCTTATAGAATCACGGCCAAAGCTTTATTCATTCAGAGCGCGAAATATGTCGTTAGTTATCATAACTCCTGCTTGTGATCGTGATTTACCGCAACTGAATCAGTTGATGTATGACCTTCATCATGAGCATCACCTTGCTTGCCCTGAGCATTTCAAAACAGCAGAAGAGATTGAACAAGAAAAAAGTATTGCTCGTTATTTAGATGATCCGGAATGTTTGGTTTACGTTGCCAAAATAGACAGTCAAATTGTGGGATTTATATCGGGTCACTTTTGCGAGTTAATTTCAAGCGTGAGCAAAGCGGTACCAATGGGCAGTATTGATGAGCTTTACGTTGAGCCACAATATCGTCAGCAGCATATCGCACAGCAGTTGTTTCAAAAAATGGAGCAGACATTAAAAGAGTACGGTATTACCCAAGTCTTTGTCGAAGTGTGGGATTTTAACCAAGGAGCGCAATCTTTTTATCAACGTTCTGGTTTTTCATCGCATATACATTGGTTAAGAAAGTCAATCGATAGCAAGTAATTCGATAATAATAATCATGGATTTTTAATGTGTTAAAACAGTTTTCATTGTTGAGTGTCTGTTTGCTGTCGTTGTTCTGGTCAAGTGTTGGTGTCGCTCAACAACCCGTAACGCTACCAGATAATATTCGTGGTGCTCTATGCCTAGTTAAAGCCGATCATAAGATCGTGCTCGTTAACGAGGTGATCACCAAGCAGATTTCATTGCCAGGAGGGACGATATCTCCCGGTGAATCTCCAGAATTGGCCGCGCAAAGAGAAACATGGGAAGAAACGGGCCTTGTTGTAACGGTAGGGCGCACGTTGGGGTATACGGATACGGCTGTCGTTTACAGCTGTCGTAGTGATTCCGATGTGATTGCTTTTGAGTCAAAAAATAGCCGTAATGGACATGAGTTGCCTATTTGGTTTGCTCCTCATTATGGTGTCGAGGTTGCTAGCGCAATGCTGATCGATCCGTATCGTATTGATGCAAGTCAGTATCGTTACCCTGAGCAATGGGATCGGATCAAAACCATGTATCAAGAAGCGGATAGCCAACCCGTGATTTATGTAGAGAATCTGGTTTCTGCTGCGCCTCGGTTTCACCAAATCGAATTAGGCTGGATGATGAAATTGCAGAATACGGTCGCGGAATGGCCGTATACGCTGAGTTCGTCGATTTATCAAATCGCAGTATGGATCACCAAATTGACGGATCCTTTATTGCTGATAGTTTTATTTCCAGTGATTGCCTGTTATCTGGGTAAAGAGTCTGTTTATAAGATATTTTTTGTGGTTACCGTGAGTTCATTATTGTCATTGGTGGCTCAGCAAGGATTTGCATTACCAAGACCTCATGCCTATATACCATTGTTGGAACTTTGCCAAAGTTACGGGTACGGTTTTCCAAGTTTACCGATTGCAGTTTGGTTTGGTGTAGGGATATCACTATTGCGAGCTTTTGATCATCTCGATTTCAACCGAATGTTTGTGGGTTTTATCGTGTTGATGGGGCTATTAATGTTGGCCAAATTCTATATTGGGGAAGCCTTCATCAGCGATATGGTGATAGGTGGATTGTTGGGCGCTCTGGTTGCGTGGCACATTGTTCGTTTAGATGAACAATCTTATACCGACGTCAGAGCACTGCTGGGTTCGCGTGGGGTATGGTGGGGTTTAACGATCACTGTTGCACTGCTGGTTATGATCTGGCCCTTGCCTAGTTTCACCGCTTGGTTAGCCATTTTGCTGACGGCATCGGCTTTAGTTATGACAAAGAGCACTGAACCACTACACATCACTCTTCAACGAATGTGGCTGCTGATCATTTTGTTATTAGCACTCAATCAAGTGGTGTTATTTGGTGCCACGCTCGTTTCATACAGCAGTATTTTCTCTTTAATGGTTGAAACGCTACGCTTGCCACTACTCATGCTCATCTTTGCATGGTTCATGAGAAAATGCTGTGCTTAACCTGGTTGTTTAGTCAACATCCCGATTAAAGACGCCTCGACTGAGGCGTCTTTAATGCCTATTCGTGAGACTCACCGAGTACAAATTTTTCTATAGCAACTGCCACACCATCGTCGTCGTTACTGAGTGTAATATAGTCGGCTAGCTGCTTCGTTTGTTCCATCGCATTTGCCATTGCAATTCCAAGTCCTGCGTATTGCAGCATGTGATGATCATTTTCAGCATCTCCCATACAAATAATGTGTTTAGCCTCGATCCCCAAGTGCTCGGCAATCGCTTTGACACCGACGCCTTTATTACTTTGTGTGTTTAAGAATTCAAGAAAGAATGGTGCACTTTGTACAATAGTAAACTGCTGATAGAGCTCCGGAGGAAGTTGTTCAATGGCTTTCTGTAGCAAGCTCGGCTCTGCCACAATCATTGCTTTGATGATGGGATGATCATCTTCAAGCTGTTCAAAATCCATTTCCGTGATCGGCAGTCCGTTGATTCTTGCTTCAAGCTCGGTATATTCACTGATTTTAGGCGTGATCAGACCATGAACTTGGCTAAAGGCGTGCGTATTCACGTTAAGTTGGTTAGCAAGGTTAGCGACTAATTTTGCAGAGCGGCCATCGATAATTTTGTGATGAATAATTTCACCACTGCCAATGTTTTGAACCATTGAGCCATTGTAGTAAAGGACAAAATCCTCATTTGAGTTTAAATGCAGTTCTTGCAACTTATCGCGCATGCCATCAATGGGACGTCCAGACGCCAGCACCACTTTTACGCCTTTTTCACGAGCTTTGGCTATAGCCTGTTTTGTTCTGGCTGTGATCTGTTTTTGGCTATTGAGAAGAGTACCGTCCATATCTAAAGCGATGAGTTTATACATGACTTACCTAAATTAAGTGAAGAAGAAAGCCAGCAGCTTATGCAAGTTGAGATGTGATCGCCACTGATTTAGTCAAATTTTTACGCACGTGATGGGTTTAGTTTGACCTAAGGCAAGGCATCTATTAAGGTCAGCGACCTGCATTTTTTGATATTGAGTTAGGCTGAGTTTACGTTGTACAAAATTAATGAAATGTTTGAGACCATTCAAGGTGAAGGCGTGCATACCGGCGTTCCTGCGGTTTTTATTCGTTTGCAAGAATGCCCAGTGGGATGCGCTTGGTGCGATACAAAGCAGACGTGGGATGCAACGCCGCAAGATGAACGCCCAATCAATGATGTGCTAGCCAAAACCCAAGATAGCCCAACTTGGTGCTCAGTCAGTGCAGAAGAGATGGTGTCGTTCTATAAAACACAGGGTTATCATGCTAAACATATTGTAATTACGGGCGGTGAACCGTGTATTTATGATCTGCGTCCACTTGCGCAAGCATTTGAGGCAATGGGATGTCACATTCAAATTGAAACCAGCGGCACATTCCCGGTTCAAACCTCGGCAAATACATGGGTGACAGTGTCACCAAAAATTGCAATGAAGGGCAAACTGCCTGTACTCGACTCAGCTCTGTTAAGAGCAAATGAGATCAAGCACCCCGTCGCAACGGCTAAAGATATTGAACAGCTAGATGCGTTATTGCTGCGAGCGCAAGTTCCTGATTCAACAGTGATTGCTTTACAGCCTATTAGTCAGAAAGAGCGGGCAACCCAATTGTGCATTGAAACATGCATTGCGAGGAACTGGCGTTTATCGATTCAAACGCATAAATATTTAAGTATTGCCTGAGGAGAGGAAAATGAAAAAAGCCGTTGTGGTATTTAGTGGTGGCCAAGATTCAACAACCTGTTTGGTTCAGGCATTAAAAGAGTTTGATGAAGTGCACGCCATCACTTTTGATTATGGCCAACGCCATAAACTCGAGATTGAGGTTGCCAGCACCTTAGCGAAAAAGTTAGGTGTAGCTGCACATAAAGTCATGGATGTCAGCTTACTCAATGAGTTGGCGATCAGTTCACTTACTCGTGACGATATTCCAGTATCACACGAGTTACAAGAGAATGGGTTACCGAACTCGTTTGTGCCGGGACGTAACATTCTGTTTTTGACCCTTGCGGGTATTTACGCGTATCAAATAGGTGCAGATGAGGTGATTACTGGTGTTTGTGAAACAGACTTTTCTGGCTATCCGGATTGCCGAAATGATTTTGTTAAAGCGATGAACAGTGCTTTGGTGCAAGGGATGGATCGCCCATTCAACATTCGTACTCCTTTAATGTGGCTAAACAAAGCAGAAACTTGGGCATTGGCGGATCAACATGATGCTCTCGAACTCATAAGACACGAAACACTGACTTGTTATAACGGTATTATTGGTGATGGTTGTGGCGATTGCCCATCATGTGAGCTACGTAAAGCGGGTTTAAACGATTATTTAGTAAACAAAGCGTTGGTGATGAATGCGCTTCACCAAAAGCAATCTGTAACTTTATGATGTATCTAATAATCAACGCATAGATCAAGTGAAATCTAAACGGGTGTTCTAGTGTTTGCGAATGGAATAGCGTGCAAATAGAACACCCATTATTTAGCTCAAGGTACTAAATAGTTCAAGGTACTAAAGGTACATTTTGGCCAAATCTGCAGGTTCTACTTCTTTACCTTCTAAGCTTGCATTCCAGTTGGTGCCAATTAATACACCATCTTCATCAAGGGTAATCAACCAATCTTCTACGAAAATATCGAGAGGGATTTCTAACACTTCGAAGTCAGACCACTCTTCAACGTTGTGAGTTTGTGCATCTTCTTTGGTTGACCAAAAGGGCATAACTTCACTACTTTCAAATTCTGTCGAGTCGCATGCCAGCCAACCATCTTCATTTTTTAAGCCCCATACTAGTTGGGTCTCTTTTGTTTGTTCAATAAACAATTCTAAGTTTGCTTGAAGGTCAGCAGTTAATTTGCTCATTATCTTTATCTCATAAGGTGATGACGCGCAAGGATAGCATTTTGTGCTAGTAAACTCATTACAATTTTAGACAGAAAAAAGGGGCGAAAACGCCCCAATCCTCGATAAATATCGATTTCAACGCTCGCGTTTGGTGAAAATGGTCCACTCTTCTTTCACCGAACCTTTGTGGCCGACGACAGTGGCGACAACTTTTCTATTCATCGCATGGCTAATATCATCATCACCATTTTCTGTCAGTTCAGTATCACCAAAACCAACAATACGGACACGAGTATGGCTAATGCCGTAACTAACAAGCGCCTTCTCGACATTATAAGCTCGGTTTTTCGATAACTCTAAGTTATAACCTGGATTCCCAACCTTACTGGCATAACCTTGTAATTCAATCGAAGCTGAAGGGTATTGCTTGAGAAAATTGGCCATTGACCGTATTTGACTTAGAAACACAGGGTTGACTGTCGCTGAATCATTCGCAAACAGAATTCTAAGCTGGAGTTGCTCTTCGGTTTTAATGAAAGTGCCACAACCATCATTATCGATCTCTGACTTCAATGGTGTTTCGGGGCACAAATCTCTGGCATTAATCACGCCGTCAAAATCATCGTCACGTAAATCGTCTATTTGATCAGCGAGTGGCATATCAATATATGGATAATCATCTCTAGCAGATGAAGTCGTCGAGGTGATAAAGAGTAAGCTCGCTATCATTGGCCATAAGTATTTCAACATGTTAGTACTCCACCGCATCATGCCACTCTTTGGGTGTATCCACTCTCAACGAACTCAACAATGACCCAGTTGCATTCATAACACGGTATTTTGCATACTGTTCATCGTATTTGGCATCGAGATAACCTTTTCTTGCTTCGAAAAGCTCATTTTCAGTATTCAACACATCCAATAGTGTTCGCTTGCCGAGCTTATATTGTTTTTCATAAGCAATAACCGTATCTGAAGCAGAATCAACATGGTCGGCTAAAAATTCTTTTTGTTGTAATGTCAAATCGAGAGCGCTCCAAGATAAACGCAACCCCTCTTCAACACTACGATAAGTCCGATCTCTTAAATCTTTCGCTTTGTTCATTTGGTAGGCAGCACTGTCGGTGCGCGCAGAATCTGAACCACCATTGTAAAGGTTGTAACGCATCCTAATCATGGCCGAGAATTCATCGCTGCTACCTTCTATCCCACCGGCATCATCACGCCATGTTTGTGCAGCTTCGAAAGATAACGTTGGGTAATTTGTTCCCTGAGTTTGTTTATATTGAAACTTTGCGGAATCAACATCGGCTTGCGCTACTTTGATAACCGGGTGATCTTGGTAGGCTTTTTCTAAAGCGTCATCAACGGTAAAAGGCAAAGCAGAATGGTCTGCTCTAGGGAAAATTAAATCTTGAGGAGGTTGACCTACCAACCGTTTAAACTGGGTATGTATATCAAACAGATTATTCTGTGCAGCTAAAAGATTGCCATGGGCTTTAGCTAAACGAGCTTCAACCTGAGAAAGATCAGCGGTTGAACCAATGCCTGATTCCACACGCTTTTGTATATCACGATATATTTTCTTATGTACTGAGAGGTTGCTTTCAGAAAGTGTCAGTATTTCAAACGCTTTCGTTGCATCGAGATACACCTTAGTGACCTCTAATGCGATATCTTGAGCGTCAGCTAAGAGTTGGAAACGAACCGATTCAGCATCAGCCGAAGTACGATCAATATCGTTTAAAGTCGAAGATCCATCCCAAATCAGTTGGGTCAAGGTAATGGTGGCTTCTTTACGGGTAAGTTCATTTTCAGTACCAGAGGCTAAATCTACCGCTTCGTAGCCAATACCAGCATCGAGATCGATCCTTGGAAGGTAAGCACCAGAAGAGGCTTCGCTATTATAGCGCTTACTCACATATTCGTTATATGCATTTTTAATATTTGGATTGGTTGCAAGCGTTATTGATACCGCTTGCTCAAGAGTCTGGCTATATACAGAGATCGGGAAGCTGAGTGCGATGGCGTAGCTCAACGTTTTCATATTCATCCAATTCACTTGGGCACTCCTCTAGGGACTTCTACTTCTTTTAAGCCGCAATAGTACGGCATTAGCTGTTTCATTATCGAGACGCTTGATGGAAAAACGCAACAAAATAACATTAAATTCTCATCAGTAAACAGTAACATATTCATTACATTCGTGATTTTAGCAAAGAATCATACACCAAATCATCAATTAACATTTATTAAACATTGTTGATTATTTTTATAATAAAGTACATCTTTAGTGTGATATTGATTCAAACTATAAATGTGTGACTTAAGTCTCCACCTACGTCACATAAGAAGGTGTAAAAATGGTTTTTCCTTTGTATTACAGGTGTTAAATGCTAATTTATTACCATTAGAAATGACAAATTACGTAGCAAAGATGTAGGAATGTAAACAGTCGCATCGTTGTGAATTCGGAAGTTATTAGAGGCATTATATGGAACTTGGTTCTTTTTCTTTAGGTACAACATTAACTTTCGGCCAGATGATCGTTGTGGATGCAAATGGCAATGTACGGGTGCTTCAGCCAGGAGAAAAAATCTTGCCTGGTGAAATAATCATCAGTGCCAGTAACGCCCCCCAAAACGATGTAGGCAATAATAATGATGTACAAATATCAAAAGTTAACGCCGATGGTCGCAACGTAGACATAACCAATGACATCAATGAAATTTTCGCAGCATTAGAGCAAGGCCAAGACCCAACACAGCTAGGCGAAGATCTTGCAACTGCAGCGGGTGAATCGAACGGTTCAAGCCCGACGGGTTCAGTCAGCATCGCTCGCGACGCTTCGGAAACCATAGCCGCAACAGAATTCTCCACGTCAGCACTCACCGCGCTAGGCCTCTCTGAAACACAAAGTTTAACGCTATTAGAAAGCTATTCTCAAAGTGCTTTAGGGTCAATTGTGACGGTCGGCTCTGTAGATGACGCGAAGAACGACGTCCTCAATACCGATGAAGACACCGCGGGCAGCATCAACGTGCTGGATAATGACACCTTCGGTGACAACGCGAGTGTGACTGGCGTGACTCAAGGTGCGAACGGCACCGTGACCTTCAATGCTGATGGCACCGTGACCTACACACCAAATGAGGACTACCACGGCAGCGACAGCTTCACTTACACAGTGACGACGGCGGCGGGCAATGTTGAAACGGCGACCGTGAATGTGACGGTCGGCTCTGTAGATGACGCGAAGAACGACGTCCTCAATACCGATGAAGACACCGCGGGCAGCATCAACGTGCTGGATAATGACACCTTCGGTGACAACGCGAGTGTGACTGGCGTGACT